>NZ_NGFP01000349.1 GCF_002149035.1 Streptosporangium minutum | reverse complement strand
GTACCGAGTCGGAGTTGGCGATCGCGATCCGGCCGGCCCGCCGGCGGGCCACGGCCGCGGGGAACGGCCCCTCGGGGTAGAAGTCGAGGTTCCACGGGGTGGCGTACTCGGGCGCGTAGCCGTGGCCCCACCGGTTGACCGTGATCGCCTGGATGTCGCGGGCCGGGTCGAATCCGCTCGGGCCGAGCAGCCGGGTGAGCTGGTCGCGGATGCTGTACTCCAGGTAGTCGTAGGGCGTCTTGAGCAGCTTGTGCCGCCCGGCGACCGAACCACTGGCGGGCGACATGCCGGGCACCGCGGGGGTGGAGATCATGTGCACGTTGATCGGCTGGTCCGGGGTCCTCGGGCGCAGGTACTCCCCGATGCTCACCGGGTAGTCGAGTTCGGCCACGCACCAGTAGGCGCCGGTGAACCAGCATTGGATACTCGTTCACCACATCCGTGGACGCAACCCTAATCCGGCTGCGGCGCTGCCCTCGTTCCTGCGGCTGATTTCTCTGGGCAGGTCTACCGAGTTGGAACGGCGGAGGAGAGATCAGCACCGGAGAGTCCATTGTTGAAAAGGCCGATTGCTGGGATCGGCGGGGCTTATGGTGGCGTGTGTTTGCGGTGATGCTCTGCTACGGAGGTGTCCATCGTGTTGGTGATGCGTCCGACGACATCGACTGATCAAGATGCGGTGGCCGCGATGATCCTTGCCCGCTGCGAGTGGATGGAGAGGAACGGCCTGCCGAGCTGGCGGCCGAGCGTGGACGACCTCGCGGGGCAGTGCGGCAACCCCTTCGGTGACGTGTGGGTCATGGAGATGAACGGCTCTCGCATCGTGGGCCGCACGACGATCCAGCAGGAAGGGCCGCCGTGGGGGTGGACGGACACAGAGCGAGCGGAGCCCGCCCTGTATCTCAACACCACGGTGACCGACCCGGCTTACCGCCACATGCGGCTCGGCACGCTGATCGCATGGTGGGCAGTCGATCAGGCAGCCGGCCAGGGAGTGCAGTGGGTGCGGCGGGACTGCCTGTGGCCGCAGCTTGCGACCTACTACGCCAGCCAGGGATTCAGCCTGGTCCGCACAGCGGAGAACGGCAAGTACACCCATCACATGCTGGCTCGGCGGGCCGAGCCGATGGACCTGGCCGAGCAGTTCAGGACAGGAATGCTTGAGCCGCTAGATGTAGGTCGATGACCTGCAACAGCTTGGCGTGATACTCCTCGTCGTAGGGCTGGCGACCCAGCTCGTCGAGGGTGCCGGCGAGGCCGTCCGGGTCGACGAGTCCGGCGTCGAACAGCGGTGATCCTTGCGCGAGCATGCCGCGCATCAGCGGCACGCCGTAGGTCTTCAAGGAGTGCTCGACCAGCCAGACGAACGATTCCCGCTCGACGGGGTTGGTGACATCCTCGCTGAGACCGAGAGACGCGAGCTGGCGGCGCTGCAAAGACTTGAACTCCCGCCAGTGCATAGGCAGCTCCTCACCGAGCCGGATCATGTCCGGGTCGGTGAAGGGGTGCAGCGGCCACACGCCGACGCGCAGCAGCGGGGGCGCGGTGGTCTCCAGCGACAGCAGCGTCATGGAGTTCACGACGGCCGGCGGGGCGATGGCGTCCTCGGAGAACTCCAATGCGGCCCGTGCTCGGCCCCCGAGCCACGGCAGCTTCTCGGTGATGTGGGCGTTGGCCAGGGCAACGGCGTCTGATTCCTCCGCTGACAGGGCGACCATCTCATCCCCGCCCAGGCCGGTGACGAGCGCCCGCGCGCCGTTACTGACGAGCTGCGCGGTGAGCTGCGCGAACGGATAGTGCAGTGGCTCTTCGTACGGGCTGATCACATCGCCCCGCACCCGGGCGCAGTTTGGGTGCAGCGGCGGGTAGTGCTGGCAGTCGACGAGGAAGTCCCGCTCTCCGAAGGGCAGATCGTCGCGGAGCTGCTTGCGGCGGCGGAGCTGCTGCTTGCGGCCGGCTCCGATGACCAGAAGAGCCCCGGTGGACAGCTGGCCCGGCCAGCGGTGGGCGGCCCAGGTGGCGATGGTGCCGGAGTCGAAGCCGCCGGTGAGGTGGAAGGCGGTGGTATCGGGGCGGAAGGGACGCCGGTCGAAGGCGTTGTCGATCGCCTCGGTGAATGCGGCGAGCACGCCGCCGTCCTCGGCGAGAGCCCGCGGGCGGATGTGCAGCGCAGGCTCCGGGTAGTGCAGGTCCAGTGCGCCGCCGAACGTCGCGACCGCGCGTTCGGTGAGCCGGTGGATGCCGGTGAACAGGGTTTCGGCGCCGTAACGGGGCCGGTAGATGAGCAGTCGCGCGGTCTCCTTGGGACTGAGGGCGGTGGCGAAGCTGCGAAGGTCGGCCATCTCCCAGGAGCCGTGAAGGACTCCGTCGGAGTGGGCCAGGTACAGCGGGGTGGTTCGGGGCGCGCCGGCGGTGATGCGGACGGGGTGATGGGGCCTGGTCTCGATCATCACGTAGTCGAGAGGCCACCGCCGAGCGGCGTCGGTGGCCTGGTCGTACTCGGCGGGCGTGACAGCGCGGACCTGCGGGGCACAGATGGGGCGGTCAGCGGCGCGTTCGCGCACGATCAGCATGGTGCGGTGGGTGTCGCTGATGGCGAGCTGTTCGACGAGGGGGTGCTGGTAGGGGCGGATCTCGCTGGCGTGGTCGTCGGTGGTGTAGGCCGTTCCGTTCCAAGCCCATCGCAACGAGGTGTAGGGGGTCAAACGCAGGGTGAGCACGTGAGCGTACCTCCAGAACGGGGCAGGCCCCGGACGAGCCGGGGCCTGCTGAAGGGGATGGGGCTGGTCAGGTGATCGGCGTGTCGTAGGTGTGGGCGCCGTCGCTGGAACCGGACCTCTTCTTGCTGTCGTGGCGCTCCATCGTCGTCTGGACGCCGTACTGGGCAGGGCTGGTGAACAGCCTGTCGTGGGCCGACGTCAGATTCGGGTGGGGCATCGGCGGGTGGAAGTCGGGCAGACCGGTGTACGGTCGCGGCTCCTGATCGCGAGTACTCATGGCATCTCCGTGATCGTCGAGACAGAGCAGTTGCTGGGTACGTCGTGCTGGTCAGACGGAACCGCTGCCGCCGCAGCGCGGGCACCGCCGATCTTGGCCGTCGATGTAGACGGACCCGGACCCATTGCATCCGCCGCAGGTGGCGCGCAGGATCCGCATGATCTTCCTGAGCATCGTTTCCTCCTTTCTACGGTTGAGGTGAGTGCGGCCAACGCGGCGCCCTGCGGCGTGAGAGGGTGAAATCGGAGCAGTGCCTTACCGAGGGCAATCGGTGAGGGCATCGCTGACCGGCGGTTCACGGTTCAGGTGTCGTGCGGTCGCTTCCGGCTCCCGCGGGCGATTCGTGGTTGTGAGCCATCCGCCCGCGGGAAGTCTGCTACTGGGACCGCCTACGCAGGAGAGGCAGGAACGTCGCGGCCAAGACCGTCGCGCACAGCACGATCATCACTGCGAGGACGGGTGTCGGCACTGAGTTCGGTGAGCTCACCAGCCATCCGGAGAAAGCCAGGGTGCCGACGATGAAGGCCGCATTCCGAACGCGCTTGAGGTTCAACGATCTCTCCGATGCGTGAATAGAAGCTGGTCTATGTAGTCGTGTCTGCCCTCGGGCGGCCCTGGGGATGAGGGCCGCCCGAGGGAACGGCGCGGCAGCGCGACACGGGGGCGTCCGTGCCGTCGCGCCAGCTCATGGCCGGGTTGGTCCGTAGGTGTGTGCCAGCTCGACTTGGTCGGCCAGCGCGGAGCCGAGCGCCTCAGCAGAGGGGTAAGTGAGCATGTATCTGACGCCCCCTCTCCTTTCTCGCTCGGACAGTGGCGTATGCCGGATGGCAGTCCAGCGGCTGAGGACCGGATCATGGGTGACGTGCCAGCCGGGGAAGGTCTGCTCCAGCGCGGCGAGCTGGCATTGCTGCCGCGTGATGAGCACCCCTTCGAGGATGGGTGTCTCGGGATCAGTCACTGCGTGCCCCTGTTTGGATGACGCGGGCGGGCCGGGCAACGACTCCGCCCGCCCGCGTCACGCACAACACCGACGCCCCTCCGCGCTGTGCTGTGCGGTAACTGCGGCACGGCGGCGTGCGCTTGGGAAACGGTGCCGCCGTGCCTGCTCATGAGCGGCCGGCCTCGGCCAGTGCGGGCGCATATGGCTGGCGCTGGAGGATCTGGATCATCTCCGCGTTGTGCATCTGAGCCTCCAAGCCCTCGGGGGTGGGATCAGAGACGATCAGTGCCTCCGGCATCGACCATGCCGCCATGGCGTAGAAGCGGCGGCTGCCGAGGCCGTAGAGGATGGTCCAGCTCTTCCAGGTCTGGCCCAGCCGATCGGCCTCAGCGCGGGCCGGGCCGTCCCACAGACGGTGGGGGACAGTGGCGGGGGCCAAGCCTGCGCGGTGCCGTCCGGGTGTGCGGGGATGCCCGATCATGCGACCACCTTCTTGGCGATCTCTTCCTGCCGTTCGACCTCGGCCTCCAGCCCGTCGAAGGTGTCGGCATCCACGGTGGGTTCCGCTCCGGCGCGCAACGCGCTCCGGGGGAACGCTGTTTCTCGAACGGCCCAGAAGCGGCCCCGGTCGCTGAGGATCAATCGCCAGCCCGGAATCGCGGGGATCGCGGACTCGGGCATTGTGGATCTAACATCCTCCATGGATCGCACTCCCTTGCGATCAAGGACCCGTCCGATCGTCGCGAGCGATGGGCGGGTCCGCCTTATGCGGTGCGGAAGAAGTGTCTGGAGCACGCTGTCCAGCACAGGCAGGCGGTGCGTCGGTGATGTGGCTTTCGCCTGACTGAAGTCGCAGGAGCCTCCGTAGGTGCCGCTGGGCGTAGGGCGTCGGCTGTCGTCGCGCCGGGCCGGCCTGGTAGCCGCGGCGCGCGATCCAGGACGGGGGAAAGGACGAGGTGCCCGCTTGGGCAGCGGCGGTTGTACGGGGAACGCGGCCGGGGCGGAGGCGGGCGGCTCAGGACGACGCTGCGCGGGCACGAGCGGAATGACCTCGGTCGGGGTCACGTCGGCGGGTTGCTCGATGCTGGGTAGGGTGCATGGGCCGGCCTGGCGGCGGGCCTGAAGGCGTGTGGCCATCACCTCGCCGGAGGGCTGGGCGTACTCGTGATCGGTGGGCTGGCCGGGGCAGCCGTGGGTGTAGGGGGCGTGCCCGCAGACGGCGCAGCCCATCGGCATCGGCGGCATGTCGGCGAAGCAGCCACAACCGATCACCGTGTCCCGGTCGAGGACCGGAGCACTAGAGTTGTTCATGGGTCAGGAGGACCTTCCTGATCAAGGGATCCGTACGGCGTGACAGCGCCTGCGGATCCCAACCGTGCGTAGCGAAGCGGACCGTCACCGTTCGCCTACGCTATGGATCGGACGACCCCATGGTGCTTCGCAGAGCATCGAGGAAGTGCCACAAGCTGTGTCACTCCAGAGGAGGCGTCAGACCACGCCAGCCCATTCGGCGAAGCTGATCAGGCTTTCGCTGTTGGCACGGTGCAAGCGCAGCAGGGTCTCGGCGTCTTCACGGACCCACGGGTGCTCTCGCGTATGCTGCGGCGCGATTCGGCGAGCTGTCTTCAGTGACTCGAAAGCGGCGTCTTTCAGACCGGCCCACAGTTGTGCCCTGGCCAGGTCGATGAAGAAGCCGGACCTGCGCTCGGCCGGCATCTCAAGAGGCGGCGACCAGTTCTCACCCAGGGCGAGGGCAAGCTGGAGGTGGCGGTCTCCGAGACCGAGGGCGACAGATACTTCGTGTACGCGCACAGAGGAGGGGCCGAACGCGGTCCCGTAGTAGATGTCTTCAGGGACTAAGTCGCCGAGTCGTCGGGCCTCGCTCAGGTGAGACATGGCAGCGTCGGCGTTGGCCGCTCGCGCTGCGATGACGGCCGCCCGCATGTGCAGAGACCCCAGGACGCCCAGACGCAAGCGCCCTGCTTTTTCCGGTAGGCAGTCGATCGCAGATTCGATTGCACGTAGACCTGCGTGGTAGGTGTGTGCGGCGAAGAATACTTCGGTTCGCACATATGCCGTCGATGCGCTGAGAAGAGGATCCTCGGCGGTGGCCGAGGTCTGGCGCATCAATTCGATCAATCGAGCTGACAGATCCAGATAACCGTATTTGTAGGCGACCGCGTCGGCTGCGCGATAGGTAGCCACGAGTAACGCCGCGGTGTCGTCAGGATTGGTCGCCGTGTGAACTCCGCGGATGAGTTCGCCAAGTAGGCCGGGCAGAGTCTGCGCTAGCCGTATGTACTGGGCGCTCAGGCGCTTTTGAACCGCGCCGGCAACGGATGCTCGAAGCGCGGGCATAGGGCGTACCGGACCCTCATCCGGGACGTCGTAGGTGGCGATGACCTTGCGCAGTACAGGGATTGCGTCGTGGACACGGCCATCGAGGCGGCCGGATTTTCCCAGAAGACGGGCCGGATCGACGCCCAGGGCCACGGCAATGGCGTCCAGGACGTGGTCGCTGGGCACGCGCGCACCTTGCTCGATCTTTCGGAGCATGCTGAGGGAGACGTTGGCCGCCTGGGCAAGGTCGTCCTGCTTCATGCGGCGCGCACCGCGAATCGCAGCGATGCGACCTCCGAGGCCGTTTCTGAGAACTTCACGGGTCATGACGGCTCCGGTTAACTTCCTGACAGAAGAGAAGGCAACTCCGTGATGCTGTCAATGTTCCAGTCCACTGAATCGAGAGTGGCCGGATCGTTGCCCCACAGATGACCCCAGGGGCCTCGCCGGATTATGCAGGTGCGCAGGCCTGACGCTTTCGCGGGAGTGATGTCGTTGGCAGGGTGATCTCCTACATAAACCGTTTCATGAGCAGGAGCCTCGGCAAGCTGGAGGACTTTCCTGAAGAACTCGGGGTCGGGCTTCGCTATGTTCCATTCTTCTGACGTGGCGATAACGTCGGCAGGGATCGACAGACCACGCAGAAGATCACCGGCTTTGCGGGTCTGGTTCCCGGCGACGCAGACGCGAAAACCTGTGTCGCGAAGAGCTTGCAAGCCGGTCCGGACGTCGGGGTATAGATCAGTCTCATCGAGGTACTCGCCTTGGCCGGCCTCCTCGCGAGCTTGGCGCACCGCACGCAGGTCGATGTCCGGCCGGAGGAGGCGTATCGCCTCTGCGTTGTCCATACCGAGGGCTGTCACCGCTCCCACCAGAGCAGACAGGGTGTGGCGGGGAATGTTAAGCCAATCCGCCCATGAACCCCAGTATCGGTCATCGCGGACCAGCGTTTCGCCTATATCGAATACCACGGTCTTAACCACACATGGGAGAGTAGGCCAGTTCGCTGCCGTGCGTAGCAAGGGTGCGGGGACTACTTCTAGGAACGCCGGCGGACCCTTGGGGCGGGCTTATTTGCCATTGAGACTTCTGGGGTTGGAGATGCTGCAGGAGCGTGCCCTATGTCTGCCTTGATGGCAGAGCAGCACTGCTGTCGGTGCGTCGTGGGTGCCGCACGGTCAGAACCACCTGGGAAGCTGTCCGGCCGTGCGGCAGCCCGCGCCCTCGCCACGAACACGGGTTGTGATGGGGACTGGGCCGCGACCCCGGCGGGCGTGGCCGCCGTCGCCGTCTCCGGCGGCCGGGCTCGCCGCGCTGCTGTGCACGGAGCCGGTGCGGCGGGTGACCCGCTGGGCGGTCGAGCCCAGGATGGGCTGGGCCTTCACCCGGCTGAGCCGGCGTGCCCACCGTGGCCCGCTCACGCCTGGAGTTCCCCGACCGCGCGGTAGGCGGCGGTGATCGCCGCGTCGGCGTAGGCGGCCGGTACCGAGTCGGAGTTGGCGATCGCGATCCGGCCGGCCCGCCGGCGGGCCACGGCCGCGGGGAACGGCCCCTCGGGGTAGAAGTCGAGGTTCCACGGGGTGGCGTACTCGGGCGCGTAGCCGTGGCCCCACCGGTTGACCGTGATCGCCTGGATGTCGCGGGCCGGGTCGAATCCGCTCGGGCCGAGCAGCCGGGTGAGCTGGTCGCGGATGCTGTACTCCAGGTAGCTGGTCGCGGATGCTGTACTCCAGGTAG
>NZ_NGFP01000348.1 GCF_002149035.1 Streptosporangium minutum | reverse complement strand
CTGTAGGCCCCGCCCGGCCGAGGGGGACCGGTGAGGCGGTCGGGCCGGGTCATGTGGGACCGGGCGTGTGGGACCGGTGGGGGCGGCCGGGTCAGGTCACGTAGGACCGGTGGGGTGGTCGGGCCGGGTCATGTGGGACCCGTGGGGCGGCCGGGTCAGGTCACGTGGGACAGCCAGTGGGGGGCGGTCGCGAAGGGGGCCGCGCCGGCGGTGACGGCCTCCATGAGCCGGGCGGCCGTGGCGCGGGCGTTCCCGATGACGTCGGGAGGATAGGTGTAGCGGACCTGGTGTTCCTCGAACTCGTCCTCGTCGTCCAGGAAGATCCGGCCGTCGCGCATGCGGATGACGTCGAGGTCGAGGTCGACCATGGTCACCTCCCCGTCGCGCCACTCGGGCACGGTCGAGACGTCACAGTAGATCTCCGTCTTGTTCGGCGCGGCGTTGAAGGTGGCCGTCCACCAGGCGTCGCGGGGGAAGAGCATCACGAACGCGTCGGACCAGGTGACCACCGGCCCGGCGCCCTTCCTGCCGCTGCTGCCGGCCGCGCAGCCGGTCCAGACGCCGTGCTCGTCCTCGCCGAGGAGCAGGGCCTGGTGATGCCAGTGCAGGGAGCCGTCGTACTTGCGGTAGACCACATTCACGATCTCATGTGACATCCCTCGACCATAAGGGTTGACATAGATCTATGTATTTCCTACCTTCTAACTAGGTTAAGAGTGTCAGTGCAGAGCCCCGGCTGACTGACCGGCAACCCTCGCACCGCGGCGGGGTGCCCCCGGGGGAGACCTGGCGGCACGGTGGGCGTGCCGCAAGCGCGGACCCCTTCACCGGGTCACCGAGACATGCCTGGGAGCAGCACATGTCCGAGATCACACTGAACTACGCGGGCCCCGCCGACCTCGCCACCCGGTTCGGCGGCGACCCGGAGGCCGACCTCTGCCCCGAGGAGCTCCGGCCGCTCCACGCCGACTGGGACGAGTCCCACCGCAGAGCCGCCGTATGAGACAGCCAGTCGACCGGCGCGGGAGCACCCCCGCGCAGCCGGGCGAGGGGATCGCATGAGCGCCTCCATCGCCGTCGTCGGTGCCGGGCCGACCGGCACCTGCCTGGTGGAGCGGATCTGCGCCAACGCGGCCGAACTGCTTCCCTGGCCGTCACTGGACATCCACGTGATCGACCCCTACCCGCCGGGCGGCGGGCGGGTCTGGCGCAGGGAGCAGCCCGGACTGCTCTGGATGAACTCCGCCGCCGCCGACGTGACGCTGTTCACCGACGAGTCGGTCCAGTGCCAGGGCCCCATCCGCCCCGGTCCCTCGCTGGCCGAGTGGCTCGGCTGCGACCCCGGCCGGTTCGCCTCCCGGCCGGTTCAGAGCGCCTACCTGTCCGACGTCTTCTGGCGCGCGGTGAACACCGCTCCGCGCGGCGTCCGGGTGCACGTCCACGCCACCCGCGCGCTGGACCTGACCGACGTCCCCGGCGGGCAGGCGGTGACGCTGGAGGACGGCCGGACGATCGAGGTCGACGCGGTGATCCTGGCGCAGGGACACGGCGACGTGACCCCGACCGGGCAGGAGCTGGCCCTGGCGGACGTGGCCGCCGGCAGCGGGCTGCGCTACCTGCCCACCGGCTACACCGCCGACCTCGACCTGGACCAGGTGCCCGGCGGTGAGCCGGTGATCGTGCGGGGCATGGGGCTGGCCTTCATCGACCTGATGGTGCTGCTCACCTCGGGCCGGGGCGGCCGGTTCGTCCGCGAGTACGACGGGGAGCTCGTCTACCTGCCCAGCGGCAGGGAGCCGCTGCTCCAGGTGGGATCGCGCCGCGGCGTGCCGTACCACTCCAAGACCGGATACCCGTTCCGGGGCGCCCGCCCGCCGGTGCCGCGCTTCCTCACCGCGCGGGCGCTGGGTGAGGGGCCGTGGAACTTCCGCAGGGACGTGTGGCCGCTGGTCGCCAAGGAGCTGGGCTTCGCCTACTACCACGAGCTGATCACCGCCCACCCGAAGCGCGCCAGGATGAGCTGGGAGGAGTTCGAGGAGGCGTACGCGGCCGAGGAGTGGCGCGACGCCGGGATGCGGGCGCTGATCCGCAGGGCCGTACCCCGGCACCTGGACCGGTTGGACTTCGACCGGCTGGACCGGCCACTGGAGCGGATGCGGTTCGGCGACCCGGCGGGGCTGCGCAAGTGGATGCTCGGCTATCTGGGCGCGGACCTGGAGCGCCGCTCCGACCCCGCGCACAGCGCCGACCACGCCATGATCCTCGGGCTGCTGTCCGTCTACGGCGTCCTCGCCGAGCTGGGCCTGTCCGACCCGTGGTTCCACGGCTTCTTCAGCTACATCGCCAGCGGCCCGCCCGGCCCCCGGCTGGAGGAGCTGCGAGCACTCGCCAAGGCGGGCGTGGTCACCTTCCTCGGCGCGGACCTGAAGGTAGAGCACCGCGACCGGCGGTGGCAGGCGCAGAGTCCCACCGTCCCCGGCGGGGTGACGGCCAGGACCCTGATCGAGGCCCGGCTGCCCGCGCCCAGCGTGAGCCGGGCCACCGACCCGCTGATCTCCGCGCTCCGCGACCGGGGCGAGATCGACGAGGAGTCCGGCCTGCTGAAGGTACGGCCGGCCGACCGCCGCCTGCTGGACCGGTCGGACACCCCCCACCCCCGCAGGTTCGCCTTCGGCCCCTGGGTCGTCGGCGGCCGGGCCACCGGCGGATTCGCCCGACCCGGGCTCAACGCCCCGCTTTTCCGGCACTCCGACGCGCTGGCCCGGATCGTGCTGTCCGAGGCCACCGCCACCCAGATCAGACATGTCGCCTGATGGCGCTCCCGTCGCTCGGATCGCTCAGTTCGCTCGGATCTTTCAGGTCGCTCAGGTCGCTCAGGTCGCTCAGGTCGTTGAGGTCGCTCACGTCGTTGGGGTCGTCGAAGGAGAAGCAAGTGAAGCTGCGATGGGGCGCCCTGACACTGGCCGGGGTGCTGGCGCTCACGGCGTGCGGGGCAGAGGCGGAGGCCCCCTCAGCCGCGGCCGGCGGTGGCGGCGGGGGGTCACTGGTGTGGGCGGTGGAGACGCAGCCCATCACGTTCAACCCCCACCAATGGGGCCAGAACAAGGCCCGGCTGCTGGTGCGCAACCAGTTCGACGCGCTGATCGCCCGGGGGCGGAACGGCGAGTTCCTGCCGTGGCTGGCCACCTCCTGGGAGGTCTCCGGGGACGGCCTGACCTACACCTTCCAGCTCCGTGACGGCGTCACCTTCCACGACGGCGAGAAGTTCGACGCCGCGTCGGTGAAGGCCAATCTCGACCAGCTCGTCTCGCCGGGCTACAACCCGGCGGTGGCCGCCATCCAGCTCCGCAACTTCGGCGCGGCCGAGGTGACCGGCACGCACACCCTCAAGATCATGCTGAAGGCGCCGGACGGCCTGTTCCTGGACTTCCTGTCCTCCCCCTACGCCGGCCAGGTCTCCCCGAAGTCGCTGAAGAACGCCAAGGACCTCAAGGCCGGCGGGGCCGACCTCGTCGGCACCGGGCCGTTCATCCTCGACCGGTTCACGCCGGGCCAGGAGGTCCACTACAGGCGCAACCCGGCCTACGACTGGCCGCCCGCCGGCGCGGCCCACCAGGGCCCGGCGCACCTGGCGGAGGTGACCTACCGCTTCCTGCCCGAGGCGGCCGTCCGGGTCGGCGCGCTCACCTCGGGCCAGGTCCAGGTGATCGAGGGCGTGCCCGCCACGGAGATCGGCCTGATCAAGGGCGACCCGCGGTTGAAGCTGAAGACCAGCCTCAACTCAGGCAGCGCGTTCTCCTACTACTTCAACCAGTCGCACGCGCCGTTCGACGACAAGCGGGTGCGCGAGGCCTTCCGGGACGCCGTCGACGTGGACGCGGTCCTCGACTCGGTCTACCAGGGCACGGCGGAGCGGGCCTGGAGCATCGTCGGGCAGGGCAGCCCGCAGTTCTACGACGCCTCGCTGGAGAACACCTTCGGCGACAACCCGCAGCGGGCCAACAGGCTGCTCGACGAGGCGGGCTGGGACAAGCGCGACGCCGAGGGCTTCCGGGTCAAGGACGGCAAGCGGCTGACCGTGCGGGCCGTGAACTCCGCCCCGTACGTCCGGGACCGCCGCGACATCCTCGCCCAGGCGATCCAGGCGGCGGTCAAGCAGAACGCCGGCATCGACTTCCAGGTCAGGCTGGTCGACCAGGGCACCGCGCAAAAGGCCTACGACGACAACCAGTTCGACGTCTTCGAGAACTCGCGCGGCGACACCGACGCCGGAGCCGCGCTCAACCTGATCCTGCCGAAGGGCGCCGCGATCAACCGCACCCACTTCGAGAGTGCCGAACTGGACGATCTGCTCGCCGAGGCGTCGGCCGGCTCCGACGTCGCCGAGCGCAGGGCGCTCTACGTCAAGGCGCAGAAGCTCGTCGCCGACGAGGCCCTGCTGCTCCCGCTCTACGTGCCCGCCGACCAGATCGCCCACAGCGCCGACGTCACCGGGGTCACCTTCGAGCCGGTCTCCGGCACCCCCGACAGTGCTTATGACATCCGGATCGGGACATGAGCACCCTCACACTCACCCGGCGGCGGGGGCTGGCCGCCGCCGGGTGGCTCGGCCCGGTGGCCCGGCGGCTCGGAGCCGGCGTCGCCGTGCTCTGGGCCGCCGCCACCGCGGCCTACGTCGCGCTGCTGCTCGTTCCGGGCGACACCGTCGACGTCCTCATCGCCGACGGTCTCGACACCCCCGAGCGGCGGGCGCAGATCATCGCCGAATGGGGGCTGGACCGCTCGGCCCTGCGGCAGTACGGCGACTACCTGACCCGGCTGCTCCACGGCGATCTCGGCCACTCCTACCTCCTGCAGCGCGGCGTCGGCGAGGTCCTGTCCTCCCAGATCGGGCCGACCGTGCGGCTCGCGCTCACCGCGGCGGCCTTCGGAGTGGCGCTGGCGCTGGTGTCGGCGCTGGTCACCGCGGGCCGCGGGTCCTGGCTCAGCGGCCTGGCCGGCCTGTCGGAGCTGGTGGCGGTCTCGGTGCCGCCGTTCATGCTCGGGATCCTGCTGCTCGTCGTCTTCTCCTTCACCCTCGGCTGGTTCCCGGTCTCCGGCGACCGGGGCTTCGCCTCGCTGGTACTGCCCGCCGTCGCGCTGGGACTGCAGATCGCCGGAGTGCTCGGCCAGGTGCTGCGCGAAGGCCTGGGACGGGCGCTGGAGGAGCCTTTCGCGGTGACCGCGCGCTCGCGCGGCGTCACCGAGTGGCGCCTGGTCGCCCGGCACGCCCTGCGCCACGCCCTGCTCCCGGCCGTCACCCTCACCGGCTGGTTCACCGGCGTCCTGCTCGGCGGCGCGATCGTCGTGGAGGCCGTGTTCGGCCGCCCCGGCCTGGGCCAGGTCACCGTCTCGGCGGTGGCCGGCAAGGACATGCCCGTGGTGATGGCGATCGTCCTGCTGTCGGCCCTGGTCTACGTGACGGTCAGCACGGTCGTCGACCTCGCCTACCTCGCGATCGACCCCCGCCTGAGGAGGAGCCGATGACGGCGGTCACGCAGGCGCCGCCGGTCACGGCCGCCCCCGCCCCGGCCGGGCGCCGGTACGGCGTGCGTCCCTGGCTGCTCGCCCCGCTGCTGTTCCTGGTCCTCGCCGCGGTCGCCGCCCTGGCCCCGGCCCTGCTGAGCGGGGTGGACCCGCTGGCCGCCGACCCGCTGCACGCGCTCTCCGGGCCGGGCGCCGGGCACTGGTTCGGCACCGACCACCTCGGCCGGGACGTGCTGTCCCGCGTCGTCCACGGCGCCGGGCACTCGCTGGCCATCGGCGCGGCCGCGATCCTCTTCGCGGCCGGGGTCGGAACCGTCCTGGGCATGCTGGCCGGGCTGTCCCCCCGATACCTCGACGAGCTGCTCAGCCGCCTGTTCGACGTGCTGGCCACCTTCCCCGAGCTGCTGCTCGCCCTGCTGGTCATCGCGATCACCGGTCCCGGCACCGGGAACGTCATCCTCGCGATCGGCATGGCCCAGATCCCCAACTACGCCCGCGTGATCCGGGCCCAGACCTTCGTCGTCCGCCGCTCCGGCTACGTCGAGCAGGCCGTCACCTTCGGCCTGCGCAGGCCGGTCCTGGTCCTGCGCCACGTGCTGCCCAACGTCCTGGGCCCGCTCCCGGTGCTCGCCACGATCGGCATGGGCACCGCCATCATCGCCACCTCGGGGCTCAGCTTCCTCGGCATGGGCCCCCAGCCGCCGAGCCCCGAGTGGGGCTCGATGCTGTCGGAGGCCCGCAACTACCTGCGCGTCGCCTGGTGGACGGCGCTCTTCCCCGGACTCGCCGTCTCACTGACCGTCATCAGCCTGACCCTGGTCGGGCGCCGGCTCCAGCGCCGTTTCGAAGGGAGACAGTGAAGCGATGAGCCTCATCGAGGTCGAGGACCTGCGGGTCGCCTTCCCGAGGTCCGGAGTGGAGGCCGTACGGGGGGTGAGCCTGTCGATCGGGGCGGGCGAGTGCGTGGCGATCGTCGGCGAGTCGGGCTCGGGCAAGAGCGTCACGGCCAGGACCCTGGTCGGGCTGGCCGGTCCCGGGGCGGCGGTGACGGCCGCGAGGTTCACCGTGCGGGGCAAGGACGCGCTCCGGTTCGGGGCGCGGGACTGGCGGCGGTTGCGCGGCCGGTTCGCCGGGCTGGTGCTGCAGGACGCGCTCGTCTCGCTCGATCCGCTCCGCACGGTCGGCGACGAGATCGCCGAGGTGCTGTCCACCCATGACGTGGTGCCCCGCGCGAGCCGCAGGACGAAGGTGATCGAGCTGCTCGACGCGGTCGGGGTGCCGGAGCCGGGGGTGCGTGCCCGGCAGTACGCCCACCAGCTCTCCGGAGGGCTGCGCCAGCGCGCCCTCATCGCCTCGGCCATCGCCGCGGACCCACCGCTGATCATCGCCGACGAGCCGACCACCGCGCTCGACGTCACCGTGCAGGCCCAGATCCTGCGCCTGCTCGCCGCCCGCAAGGCCGCGGGCACCGCACTGCTCATGATCAGCCACGACCTGGCCGTGGTCTCCTCCATCGCCGACCGGGTCCTGGTCATGAAGGACGGTGTGGTCGTCGAGGAGGGGCCGACCGCCCGCGTGCTGTCCGGGCCCGGGCACGACTACACGAAGCTGCTGCTGGCCGCCGTACCCTCGGCGGCCTCGCGCGGCACCCGACTGTCGGCCATCGCCGCCGGAGGCGTCCCGCTGCGCACCCCGCTGCCCGAACGGAGCGTGGATCACAGCGCGCCGGTCGTGCGGGTCTCGGGCCTGTCCGCGGCGTACGGCTCCCGCCGGGTGGTGGACGACGTCTCCTTCGAGGTCTATCCCGGTGAGACCGTCGGCATCGTGGGGGAGTCGGGGTCGGGCAAGACGACCGTCGCCCGGCTCGTCCTGGGCCTGCTGGCGCCCATCTCCGGGGAGGTGCGGCTGAACGGCGCCCCCTGGTCCGGGATCGCCGAGCGCAGGCGCCGCCCCCATCGCTCCGGCATCCAGGTGATCTCCCAGAACCCGCTCGACTCCTTCGATCCCCGCTACACCGTCGGCCGCCTGGTCGCCGAGCCTCTCGGCGGGTCCTCCAAGGACAGGAGGACCCGGGTGGCCGAGCTGCTGGAGCGGGTGGGCCTGCCGGCCGACATCGCCGGACGCCACCCCCGGCGGCTCTCGGGCGGGCAGCGCCAGCGGGTGGCCATCGCCAGGGCCCTCGCCCCCCGGCCCGACGTGCTGGTCTGCGACGAGCCGGTCTCCGCGCTGGACGTGTCGATCCAGGCCCAGGTGCTCGACCTGCTCGCGGAGATCCAGGCGGCCGACGGGACCGCGCTGGTCTTCATCTCCCACGACCTCGGGGTGGTGCACCACATCAGCGACCGGGTGCTGGTCATGCGTGCGGGCCGGGTCGTGGAGGAGGGGCATGTGGACGAGGTGTTCTTCATCCCCGGACACGACTACACCCGGGAGCTGCTCGGCGCGGTCCCCAAACTGGCGCCGGCCGGGACCTGACCGGCCGGGCCGGGGCGGGAGGGCGCCGGGTCGGACGGGCCGAGGC
>NZ_NGFP01000347.1 GCF_002149035.1 Streptosporangium minutum | reverse complement strand
GGATCGCGTTCGAGGACGGTGACGGGGTGACCGTGGCGGTGCAGGACGCGGGCGAAGGTAAGGCCGGCGGGGCCGCTCCCAACCACGGCGATACGATGTCTCATGTCGATACACTGTATTTTACTATTACGCTGTATCGCAACAGTACGATGTAGCCATGACTGTGTGGGACCGGCCGGAGCCGCCGACTCGCCCCGCGCCGCTCGACCGGGAGCGGATCGTCGCCGCCGCCGTCGCGCTGGCCGACGAGGGCGGGCTGGAGGCGGTGTCGTTGCGCAAGGTCGCCGCCCGGCTCGACGTCGGCCCGATGCGGCTGTACGGATACATCTCCACCAAGGAGGAGCTGTTCGACCTCATGGTGGACGAGGTCCACGCCGAGATGCTCCCCGAGGAGCGGCCCGGGGACTGGCGGGAGGCGCTGCGCGCCCACGCCCACCGCACCAGGCAGGCAGCTCTCCGTCACGAATGGCTGGCCGACCTGCTCGGCGGCCGTCCGACCCTGGGCCCGAACGCCCTCGCCGTGGCCGAGGCCACGCTGGCCGCCCTCGGCGGCCTTGCCGACATCGACACCGTCATGCGCGCCGTGGAGACCGTCAGCGCCTACTTCACCGGCGCGATCAGGCGCGAGATCGCGAACCTGCGGGCCGAGCGCGCCACGGGCCTGTCCAAGCACGACTGGCAGCGCGCCTTCGGGCCGCATGTGAGGAGGATGCTGGACACGGGCCGCTTCCCGGCGCTGGCCAAGGTCGTGTACGACGGCACGGAGGTGGACGCCGAGACGACCTTCGCGACCGGCCTGGACTGGGTCCTCGACGCCGTGGCCGCCAAACTCGCCCGGCCGTCGGCGTGACGTTCAGGATTCCCGGGTGACATCCGTGGCGCCGCATGACACCGCCAGACCGCGCACCCACCTGCTCGACCGGTTCAGAGGCGAGCTCTGACGCCGGACGAGCGGGCGGTGCGGAAGGGCTGCGCCATCTGCAGGCCCTTCACTCGGGGCGGCGTCACCAGGGCGGTGCGCCACGGAAGCCGGGGTGCGTCATCCACCGGACTCGGGCGATTCAGTCCGGCGGGCCGTAGGGCTCGATCCTCGGATCGGAGTAGGGGCCGCCGCCCGCCGCCGGGTCGATCCGGCGGGCGGCCTCCTCGGCCACGCGCAGTCCGTACAGGTCCTGGCCGGGGTCGATGAGCACCAGGCCGTAGCCGGAATCGACCTCCTCCTCCGTCAGCCCCAGGCGGCGGATGGCCTGTGCGAGCGTCGCCTGGGACTGGAGTCGTACGGTGACGAGTCTCATGCCCTCACGCTACGCGTGTCGCTCTGCGCCGCAATGACGCGAGCACCCCCAGTGTGTCGGTGACGCCGTAGCCGTAGTCGTAGTCGAACCCGATGTCGCTGCGGTCGTCGGCCGTACGGCGCAGCAGGGTGCGCAGCTGGGCGGGGGAGAGGGCGGAGACGGGCCACCGGGTGCGGATGGCCGCGACCAGGCCGGCGGCCACCGGGCAGGCGGCCGAGGTGCCCGAGTCGGGCTCGCCGGCGCCGAAGGCCTTGGAGCCGGAGAAATGGGTGTAGGAGCAGATGTCGGGCTTGCGGAGGGCGAGGCGGCCGGGACCCTGGGAGGAGTATCCGACCCGGTGCCCGGCGGTGTCCACGCCGCCGATGGACAGCACGCCCGGGTGGGAGTTGGCGCCCGCGATCGGCCGGTCCGGATAGGCGCACCGGCCGTCCCTGCAGTCACGCCCGCAGTTGCCGGCGGCGAACAGCACGTCGGCGCCCGCCTGCTCCAGGCTCGCGACGATGAGGTTGAACGGGTGGGCCGGGTTGTCGGAGTAGTTGCCGGGATGGCCGACGGGGAAGTCCCAGCGGGGGGAGAAGGAGCCCCAGCTGTTGCTGATCACCAGGGACCGTGTCTCCGCGGGCTGGGCCTCAAGGACGGTGCGCAGGTGGGCGAAGGCCGCCACCGCGTCCGATAGCAGGCCGTCGAGGGCCGAGCCGCCGGGGCGCTGGGAGAGCAGCACGGGGATGTCGATCAGCGTGGCCCGCGGGGCGGCGATGAGGGTGTCGAACGCGCACATCGTGCCGTGGTTGACCTCGAACTCGCCCGGCCTGCCGGTCACCCCGTCGGGGTTCCAGCTCCGGTCCTTGTCCAGCAGCAGGTCCCGGCCGAGGTGGCGGGCCACGTGCGCGGCGTTGATGCCGGTGTCCAGCACCGCCAGCGCCACGCCTGAGCCGTCCAGGCCCTCCGCGTGCAGCTCGGCGACGTGCAGCAGCCGCTCCACGTCGTGCCAGTCGCCCACCGGGGCGTCGCCGCCGCAGGTGAGGTTCGACTCGATCACCGGGTCGGCGAACACCCCCACGACGTCGTTGCGGAGGGTGGGCAGCAGGGTGACCCGGGTGGACAGCTCGTCGTCGGAGATCTCCCCGCGGACCATGACCGAGGCGTCGTCGGCGGAGAGGGAGAAGGTCAGCGACTGGTTCAGGGACAGGGGGTCGCCGCCGGCGGCGGCGGGCACCGGTCGCGGCACGGCGACCGGCGTGAACGAGGGGTCCAGGACGACCCCGGGCAGGCCGTCGGCGACGTCGGCCGTGGTCGCGGTCACATCGGGATCGGCCACCGCCGCGACGACGTCCGGGGAGGGGCGGAGCTGGATCAGGACCCGCATGGTGCACCACCAGGGTTCGGGGGGAACGGACCCCTCCACGTTCCTTCATCCGCCTCGATCGCGTCCACCCATTCAAAGCATCCTGCATCGGTATCCGCCCACTTAAACCCCACAAACCGCCGACACTTATTTCCTTCCATGAGGGCAGGACGGTCACTAGCGTTGGACGGCATGACCGCAGCGGCGGAGACGACGCCACCCCCTTATCCCGACGCCCCGTCCACCCACTGGCTGAGCACCCGGCCGAGGTTGATCGTGGCCAGCGCCTTCATGCTCTTCCTGGAGCTGGCGCTGATCCGATGGACCGGATCGAACATCGTTCATCTGAGCTATTTCACGAACTTCGTCCTGCTCGGCTCGTTCCTCGGCATCGGGCTCGGCTTCCTCCGCGTGGGGCGCACGACGCGGCAGCCGTACTACTCGCCGATCACCCTGGCCGTCCTCGTGCTGGTCATCCTGTTCTTCCCGGTCACCGTGGACCGGCAGACCGAGGGTGTCCTGTACTGGACCAGCCTGGGCACCAGCGGGCCGCCGCCCTGGCTGATCCTGCCGGTGATCTTCGTGGCGGCGGCGATCGTGCTGATGGGCCCGGCCGAGCTGGTCGGGCGGTGCTTCCCGGAGCTGGACCGGCTGGAGGCCTACCGCTACGACCTGGTCGGCAGCCTCACCGGCATCGCGCTGTTCACCGCGCTGTCGTTCCTCAGCGCGCCGCCGGTCGTGTGGGGCACGATCGCCGCGGCCGCCTACCTCGTGCTGCTGTGGCCGCGCACGGCCTGGGGGCGGCTCGCGCTGGCCGTCCCGGCGCTGGTCGTGGTCGGCGCCCTCGCGGTGGAGACGCTGACGGCGGGGGCACTGTGGTCGCCCTACTACAAGGTGACCTACAAGCGGCTCGACTACGCCGGCGTCCCGGTGATGGACATCCAGGTCAACGGCATCCCGCACCAGCAGGCCGTCCCGGCGCGGAACCGGCTGGAATGGGAGCGGCAGTACGCACTGCCGTACGAGCGGGCGGCGGCGCAGAAGCTGGACGACGTCCTGATCGTCGGCGCGGGCAGCGGCACCGACGTGGCCATCGCGCTGGCCAAGGGCGCCAAGCGCGTGGACGCGGTGGAGATCGACCCCAAACTCCGCGAACTGGGCGGGACCTACCACCCCGACAGGCCCTACGCCGACCCCCGCGTCACCACCGTCGTCACCGACGGCCGCGCCTTCCTGGAACGCACCTCCGGGAAGTACGACCTGATCCTGTTCGCGCTGCCCGACTCGCTCACCCTGGTCTCCGGGGCCAGCTCGCTGCGGCTGGAGAGCTACCTGTTCACCCAGCAGGCCATGGAGGCGGCCAGGGACCACCTCAAGCCCGGCGGCACCTTCTCGATGTACAACTACTACCGGGAGAGCTGGCTGGTGGACCGGCTCGCCGCCACCATGCAGGCCGCCTTCGGGCACAAGCCGTGCGTGGACATCGTCAGTGAGACCGGCCAGCAGGCCGTGATCACCGCGGGCCTCAGCGCGCGGACCCAGAGCTGTGGCGCCGAGTGGGCCGGCGCGACCGCCCTCACCCCGCCGCCGACCGGCGACGACCGGCCCTTCCTCTACCTGAAGGACCGGACGATCCCCCAGATCTACCTCATCACTCTCGGGCTCATCCTGCTCGTGAGCGTGTTCGCCGTCCGGGCGGTCGCCGGGCCGTACACCCGGATGCGTCCCTACGCCGACCTGTTCCTGCTGGGTGTGGCCTTCCTGCTGCTGGAGACCAGGAGCGTGACCGGGTTCGCGCTGCTGTTCGGCACGACCTGGGTGGTGAACGCGATCGTGTTCGCCGGGGTGCTGGTCGCCGTGCTCGCCGCGGTGGAGGTGACGCGCCGCTTCAGGACCCCGCCGGTGCCCGTCATGTACGGCGTGCTCCTCGGCGGGCTGGTGCTGGCCTGGCTGGTGCCCAACTCCTGGCTGCTGGGCCTGCCGCTGCCGCTGCGGGCGGTGGTCGCCGTGGCCGTGGCGTTCCTGCCGATCTTCGCGGCCAACGTGGTGTTCGCCAAGCGCTTCGCCGACTCCGGCGACGGCACCACGGCCTTCGGCGCGAACCTGCTGGGCGCGATGGTCGGCGGCTGCCTGGAGTATCTGGCGCTGGTCATCGGCTACCAGGCCCTGCTGGTCGTAGCGGGCCTGCTCTATCTCGGGGCCTTCGCCCTGCTTCCCCGGAGCGCCAGGGCCGCCTGAGCGCGGCAGGGGCGCTGAGAGGACTGTGGCCCGGCTCCCCAGGGGGAGCCGGGCCACAGCGGCGTGCGTGGGGGGTCAGAACCCGCAGAGCTCGCTGAGGGACTGGGCCGCCTTGCCGTTCTGGGTGGGGGTCTCGCTCGGCCGGGCCGTCACGGTCCTGGTGGGGGCCGGGTCCGGAGTGGGGCTGGCGCCGCTCGCGCCGGGAGAGGCGGTCGCGCCGGGGGAGGCCGTCACACCGGCGGCGAGGGCGCGGCGGGAGGGCTGGGCGGACTGGCGCAGCGCCCTCGCGGTCGCGGTGCGGATCTTCTGCCAGTCGGGTGAACCGGTGTAGAACTCCGGCGGCACGAACTGCAGGCTGGTGATCCTGGCGTCCTTGACCTTGAGAGCGAGGTCGGTCACGTGCTCCAGCAGCTCGCGGGGGATGTTGGTCTTGGCCATCCGCTTGGCCACGTTCGCGACCTTGACGAAGTTGGTGAGCACGACCGACGGGGTGGCCTGCTGGGCGAAGGCGCCGATGACGCACCGCTGGCGGGCCATGCGGGAGAAGTCGTCGCTGCCGACGCGGGAGCGCCCGTACCAGAGCGCCTCCTCGCCGGACAGCGTCTGGTAACCGGCCTTGATCGTGCCCGCGGTGCCGTAGAGGCCGCCCCACTTGACGTCGTTGTCCACCCGGATCTTCAGCCCGCCGATGGCGTCCACCAGGTGGGCGAAGCCGAACATGTTCACGAGGGCGTAGTAGTCGATCTGCAGGTTGAGCGTCTGGCCGATGGCGTTCATGAGCGCCCGGGGGCCGCGCTGGTCGTCCTTGCCCGGCACGATCTCCGGATGGTCCTCGCCGTACTGCCAGACCTCGTTGAGCAGGCCGCCGTTGGGCAGTTCGCGCATGAAGCCGTTGGGGAAATGCTTGGCGAGCGGGGTGCCGGGCCTGAAGTGGACGTGCTGCAGGTTGCGGGGCAGGCTGAACATGACCGTGTTGCCGGTTTCGACGTTCACGCTGGCCACGTTCATGCTGTCGGTCCGCACGCCCTCCCGGTTGCCGGCGCCGTCACCGCCGATGAGCAGGAAGTTCACCTGCTTGCGCCCGCCCCACGGGTCCTCGTGCTTGATCGGGGCCACCGCCGTGTCGTCCTTGACGCTCGGGAAGATGGCGTTGACCGTCTCCTTGGCGGTCAGCACGGTGCTGGCGGTCAGCGCGAACGGCGCCATCACCGACACGCACAGCACGCCCACCACGACGCCGGAGACGATCTGCCCCCTGCCGGTCAGCCGGTTGGGCTTCAGGGAGATGTAGGACGACAGCACCAGCAGGAACCAGCAGAGCGCGCCGAGCACGGCGACGATCACCCCGGCCAGGAGCGAGCTGTCCCGGGTGGCGACGCCGGTGTTGCCCGATCCGAACAGGACGAGACCGCCGACCAGCGCGGCCACCAGCAGCGCGCCGAAGACACCGAGCAGGATGTAGCCGGTACGGCGGCGCCCGGCGCGCAGGTGCGCCGCGCCGGGCAGGATCGCCGACAGCAGGGTCCAGCCGATGAGCGAGGCGGTCGTCAGCGGCTTGGCGAACTGCGGCCGGTTCTTCGGGGGCGGGCCGGACGGCGGGGGCTCGGCCGCGGGCGCCGGCCCCGGCCTGCTCACCCGCACGGTGTTGTCGGCCGCCTGTGCGGGCTCGCGGTCCTGTCCCGCGTCCCGCGCCTGCTCGGGCTTCTCCACCCGCACGGTGTTGTCGGCCGCCTGTGCGGGCTCGCGGTCCTGTCCCGCGTCCCGCGCCTGCTCGGGCTTCTCCACCCGCACGGTGTTGTCGGCCGCCTCGGGCTCTCGCCCCCGGCCGGTCTCCGGCAGCCCTGAGGCCTGTGTTTCAGGGGCGCTCCGCGCGCCGCCGGCGCCGGGCTGCGTCCCGCCGCCCGCGCCGCTCGCGCCGCGCCGCCGGGTGCGCCGTTTCCCGCCGTCGTCGGCGGGATCCCCCGAGTCCTGCCCAAGGTGCATCGTCACACCGCTTCCTACGTCTTATCCCAGTCCACCTGGCAAAACAGCCGAGGGGCCCCGATTACACAGAATTGCCAGGATTCTAGTCCCCATACCTGGACATGACAGACAGATGGCCAATTCTCGGTTAACGGTCATCTAAGCTACGACGTCGATGAGGACGGGGCCAGCCAGGTGTTGCACTGGAAGGTCTTGTTCTTCTCGTAGCCCTGGCGGAACCAGCGATTGTTGTTCGCGGGCGAGCCGTGGTCGCGGGGGTGGCCCGGCCAGTCGCCGACCCGCGAGTAGAAGTAATAGAGCGTGTTGCGCCGCGCCGGGGTGACCGGGTAGCTGGCCGAGACCGAGCGCATGAACATCGCGCCGAAGCAGGTGGCCTGGAGCTCGAACCGGCGGCTCAGCGCGAGCTTGCCGCTGCGGCTGGTGGAGCGCGTGGTCTGCTGCCACCAGTCGTCGGACAGGCCCGACAACTGCTGGACGTGATGCCCGTACTCGTGGGCCATCATGCTGACGACCCCGCCGTGCCAGTCGGTGATCTGGCCGTACCCGCCGGAGTTGCCGGACCCCTTCACCATGGCCGTGGTCGAGGCGTAGATGGTGGTGTTGCGCGGGCAGTAGTACGGCACGATGCTGCCGGTCGAGGGGAAGTCCCCGCAGGCGCCGCGCCCCCTGCTGGAGGTGAGGGCGTAGCCCGGGGGATGCCAGGTCATGCCCTGCGCGCGCATGATCCGGGACCAGCCCCTGTCCAGGCACTTGGAGGTCTTCAGGATCAGCGCCTTGAGCTGGCTGTGGCTGTAGATGCTGGGCGAGCCCACCGGGCAGTTCACCCTGGGCAGGCCCCCGGCCCGGTAGAGCGTGTTGTTCTTCAGGGTGGTGTTCAGGATCTGCCGCCTGGCCGGGGGAGTGACCGTGGACTCGGAGGGGCGTGAGTCGGTGGCCCGCGGGGAGGCGGTGCTCCTCGTGGACGGCTCGAACGGGGTGAAGGTGGGGACCGCGACCGGAGAGACCGGGTCGGCGGTGCGGCTGCCCTTGATCAGCGCCCCGACCACCACGAGCCCGACGAACACCAGCGCGACCACGCCGAAGACCCCGCCGATGATCGCGCCGGCGCCGCCGCCGGAGCGGGGGCGCTGCGGCTGCCACTGGGGCGGCGGATACGACGGCGGCCGGTGCCGGGGGTCCGGCGGCGGGGGCGGCGGCTGGCCGTACGGCAT
>NZ_NGFP01000346.1 GCF_002149035.1 Streptosporangium minutum | reverse complement strand
CCGTAGGCCAGCTCTCCGGTGACCCGGACGTGCAGCCTTCCCGGACGTGCCCGCCCCGGCACTTTGCAGGTCACCCCGCCCCATTCGGTCCGCACCCCGTCTGCGTTCACGGTCGCACCGGAGGGCAGGACGATCGTGGCGGAGCCGTACTGAAGCCGAAGCTCGATCTCGATCTCCGGATAGTCGACGGTGGTCTGGGACAGGTCGAGCAGCGCGCCTCCGTACTTCGAGTCGATCCGCAGCACTCGCGGGACCGGCCATTCGCCCACTCGCTTGATACGCCCGCTCCCGGACTGCAGCTGGACTACATCCTCCGTGAGATCGTCGGGCAGGCCGGCGACCACCGACATCAGATCGCCACCGGAGGTGGCGGTGAGAGCCCGCTCGAGCCGCGCGTCCAGTTCCTCAGAGGTGAGACGCCCCTCGGTGAACGCCCGCTGAATTCGCTGAACGATCCTTTCACGATCTCCGTCGGAGACTCGTACCACCTGTTTCGGCATGTCCCTTGGCATAACTCTCCAGAGCCTGTCTGCTAGCCGCATCGATGATGATGATGATGAGGCATGGTCCGCCGGCACGACGACGTAGATCGTCTTGCCGGACGGGCCGGGGCGGCGGTCAGCGGCTGACGGCCTTCTTGTAGAGCCGCGTGGCCAGCGGCACGAACACGGCCAGGAGCAGCGCCGACCACAGCAGCGACGCCGTTACCGCGTGCCGGAGCGGCCATGCGTCGGGAACGGGCATGGCGGGATTGATGTTGCCGAAGAGCTCGCGCACCGCCTGGATGATCGTGGAGACGGGGTTCCATTCGGCGACGGCCTTCAGCGGTCCGGGCAGTCGCGCGCTGTCGACGAAGGCGGTGGACAGGAAGACCAGTGGCATCGACACGACGGTGGCGATGTTGTTGAAGACCTCGGGCGTGCGCAGGGCCAGCGCGACCGTCGCCGTCACCCAGGAGAACGCGTAGGCGAACGACAGCAGCAGCAGGAAACCCAGGACGGCCTCATGCGGCGCGGAGTGGATCCGCCATCCGACGATCAGCCCCATCACCGACATCGCGACGATGCTGCTCAGGTTCATGAGCAGGTCGGAGATGGTCTGGCCGGTCAGCACCGCCGACGGCGCCATGGGCAGCGTGCGGAACCTGTCGAAGATGCCCTTCTGCAGGTCCAGGACCAGGGTGTAACCGGTGATCTGCCCGCTCATGATGACCGTCTGGACGAAGATGCCGAGGATCATGTACTCCTGATAGGACATGCCCGGTATATCGATCATGCTGCCGAAGACGTAGGCGAACAGCAGCACGAACACGATCGGGAGAATGATCGCGCCGCCCAGCAGGTCGGGTGCTCGCTTGATCTTGAGGGCGTTGCGCTTGGTGATCGTCATTCCGTCACCGATCGCCATCTGAAGAGCGTTCATCGGCTGTGCTCCTTCATTTTCTCGGCTGCCTCGTGTCCGGTGAGCGTCAGGAACACGTCGTCCAGCGTCGGCCGCCGCAGGCCGGCATCGCGCACGGTGACTCCTTCGGCCGCCAGCCTTGCCAGGGCGTTGGTGAGCGATGCGGCACCGTTGTTCACCGGAACGGTCACCTGCAGTGCGGTGGTGTCGGTCTGCGTCTCCCCGACGGCCATGGGCTCCAGCAGCCGCCGGACGGCCGCGAGGTCCGCCGGGTCCGTCACGGTCAGCGTGATCCGGTCGCCGCCGACCTGATCCTTGAGCTCGTCGGCGGTGCCGAGCGCGATCACGCGGCCGTGGTCGACCACCGCGATCCGGTCGGCGAGCCGGTCGGCCTCCTCCATGTACTGAGTGGTGAGCAGCAGCGTCGTGCCGCCGGCGACGAGCTCGGAGATGACGTCCCACAGTCCCGCGCGGGCTCGGGGGTCCAGGCCGGTGGTGGGCTCGTCGAGGAACAGCACCGGCGGGTTGGCGACCAGTGCTCCGGCGAGGTCGAGCCGGCGCCGCATGCYGCCGGAGTAGCCCTGTACCGGGCGGTCCCCCGCTTGGGTCAGGTCGAAGCGTTCCAGCAGTTCTCGTGCGCGCTCTCTGCTGCGTCTGGCACCCAGGTGGTAGAGCCGTCCCACCATCTCCAGGTTCTCCGCGCCGGTGAGGTGGTCGTCGACGGCGGCGTACTGCCCGGATGCCCCGATGTGGGATCGCAGCCGCTGGGCGTCACGGACGACGTCGAATCCGGCGACCGAGGCATGGCCGGCATCCGGCTTCAGCAGGGTCGTCAGGATCCGCACCGTCGTCGTCTTGCCGGCACCGTTCGGCCCGAGCAGCCCGAACACCGTCCCCTGGGGGACCGACAGGTCCAGCCCGTCGAGGGCGATCACGTCGCCGTACTTCTTGACCAGGCCTTCGGCCACTATCGCGGGGGGCATGAGCTCTCTCCTCTGATGGATTTCCGGTTGGCCCGGGGCGACGTGCGAGAAGCCGGCCGGGGGCGGGTCAGCTACGGCGGATCACGATGTCGCCGTTGGAGGTCCGGGCGCGCACCTCGACGCTCTCGTCGTCCTGTCCGGGACCGTCGCAGGGGTCCAGAGCGATGTGCACGTTGCCGTACTCCGTCTTCACGTCCAGGTAGGCGGCGCTGCCTGCGCGGATGCCGGCCTCGATCGCACCGGAGGAGGTCTCCAGCACGACCGGGCCGCGTACCACCTCGCCGACCCGGACATCGCCTGTCGCGGTCTTGGCGTCGACGCCGGCCAGCGCGCGGTCGACGGTGATGTCTCCGTACGCCGTTCTCAGTCGCAGGTCACCGGTCACCTCGCCGAGGGTGATGGCGCCGTTGGCGGTCTTGACCACCGCCGTGCCGTCGATCTCGCGAATCCGGATCTCACCGTTGGCGGTGGTGGCGTCGGTGTGCCCGGCCGACCGGATCACCGTGATGTCGCCGTCGGCGGTGTTCAGCTGCAGCTTGCCGGTCTGGTCGAGCCAGATGTCGCCGTCGGCGGTGTCGAACCTGGACTCTCCCAGGCGCCCCCCGCAGTGGAAGTCCCCCGTTGTCCTCGCCTCGACGCGGGAGTCCGCCGGCAGCTCGATCCTCACCTCGACGGAGCCGCCCCACCACAGCCACGAACGGATCGTGGACCTGGGCGCCTTCACCAGCAGCCGGCCCTGGGAGTAGTCCACCTGGATCTGTGCCGCGCTCTGCACGTCGGCGTCGTCGGAGGCGTTCTTCGGGCGTATCTCCACGACCGTGTCGGCACGGTCGCCGGCATGGATCCGGACGTCGGCGGCCGCGAGGTCGATGACGGCGAAGATCGGTTCCGGGGTGTCGAAAGTCGGCATGGCGGTGCCCTCACGATGGGTGGTGGGTGTCCCGTCAGCAGGGACAGGCGATGAGTGGTGGGCTGGTCGCGCTAGCGCACCCAGCCGGTGTAGTGCCGCCCGGTTCTCTGGTCACCGCCCCGGTCGAAGCGACGGCCCTCGTCGCCGGGTTCGAGCGCCGCGGACACGGCGCGGACCAGCCAGGCGTTGACCGAGAGCCCTTCCCGGCCGGCCGCCTTCTCGATGCGCGACTTGAGATGATCGGGAACCCGGAGCGAGACCCGCGACGTGCCGCCCTCGTCGGCCTCCGGCGGTGTCTCCGGAACGGGTGCCCGGACGCCCATCGCGACCTCCACCGCGCCGGCCAGCGCACTCCTCAAGCTGCTCCCGCGCGCCTGTTCCGGCGCCCGCTCGGCCGGCGCCGGCGTCACGGAGAAGTCGAGGTCACGCCCGCGCAGCCGTACGTCGACCGAACCCGGCGCGAGATCGCGGGTGATCTCGCCCGCGGCGGCCGACAGCGCCTCGAGCAGGGTGAGCCGGACGGCCGATTCGAGCGATGCGGTGAGACGCTCGGCGAGTGCGCGCGCGTCCGGGCCGCTCGCCTCGGCGGCGACCGCCAGCTCGCGGCGGAGGTTGTCGACGTACGGCGTGAGATCCATGACGCCACTATGGCGCCAAATTGGCGTCACGGCAAGCTCTGGACGGTTCTTGTCGGTGCCACGATGGCGCCGCGGTCGACTTCGGGCCTTGACCGGCGTCCGAGCGCTCTCCGCGCGACCACGCGTTTACGCTGGAAATATCTCCTCGGCGCGACGGTCGAGGAGATGTCCGGCGACCGGAGCCATGATGGCACCATAGTGGCGCCACGAGAGGAGCGGCGGCGGAGTCCGGGGCCATCGGCCAGGCCTCGTTCGGGCCCATGTCACGGGCTTCAAGAGGCTTCTCATGCTCCTCCGGACGGGCTCAAGCCTTCAGGGGGTCACGGTTCCCGCCGAGACGGTCCCCGCACCGGCGCGGCGGCCTGGCCGCCGCCCGCGGCGAGCGCCAGGAGAGCGGGCGATCGTCCTTCTGCCGGGTGTGCCGGCACGCCGGGGAGCGGGCCAGGCTGCTCGGAGACGAGCACGCCCCCGTTCGGCCGTCCCCGTCGGATCACCCGCCGACTGATCGACCACAGCGGTCCGCAGGCGGACGTCAGGGCTGTTGTAAGCACCTTGCAGGCGGCCCGGCCTATCAATGGTGATGCGAGCCCCCGGCCGACAGAGCACCCCCGAACCCCATGGTTCACACGATCACATAGGAGATCCCGATGAACCGCACCATCCGCACCCTGCTCGGAGTCACCGCCACCGCCGGCATCGTCCTGGGCGTCCCGGCCCTCACCACCGCCGCGAACGCGTCGACCACGTCCGCCGCGGGCGTCACCAGCACGGCCCCCAGCAGCTTCCTGTTCAATTACACCTTCAACGGCCACCTCAAGGTCGCCGGCGGCAATTTCACCGTCGGCCGCCGGGTCTACCTGGTCGTCAAGTACAACACCGGCCGGACGGCGTTCTCCAAGTGGGAGACCGCCCGGACGCACTCCATCACTCCCGGTGGGACCGTCTACGTGGAGACGACGATCGCCGCTCCCTGCGCCGGGGGGAACAACGGCTACGCCCGTGCGTACGACGACGCCACCAAGACATGGTCCCCTCGGCTGCCGGTGGCGATCTGCCGGCGGATCGACTGATCCCCGGCGGTGCCGAGATCGTCGTCGAGCGCCGTGCCTCCACATTCACGGAAGAGACGTCTCCTCCCCCCGGCACTCCTCCCCCCTGGCACAGATCTCGCCGCGGGGGATGCGGGAACCAAGCAAAAGGTCCGTTGATCCGGGCTTTCCCGGAGTCGTCGGGCGTCGTGCGTCGACAGCGATGCCGATCTCATCCGGGCGGACCCGGCGAACGTCGGTCGGGCCAGGGTCGACACCGGATCTGACCTGTGAATACGATCCATGGCCGCCCACCGGCGCCCGGCTCCGCCCGTGGTCGCCGTCACCTGGTCGGTCACCCGGACCCGGGCTGTGCGGTACGGCTCGCCATACCGATGAGCGGGGCATATCCGGACTCAAGATCTTCGGGAAGCCGGTCAAGCGGAAAGAATCGAAGGTCGCTGTGCTCGTTGCTGAGGCGCAGGGAGACCGGACCGCTCACCGTGGCGCGCAAGGCCACGATGAGCACCTTCCCCGCGCCCTCGATATCGAAGATCTCCGCACCGACGACCGGCCCCGCCACCACGTCGAGGCCGCTCTCCTCCAGGACCTCCCGCTGCACGACATCCGCCAGAGTGGCGTCGTCCTTCGACGGCCATCCTCCTGGAAGCTCCCACTTCTGCCGCGGATTCCGGCAGAGCAACACTTGGCCGTCCACCAGCACCACGCCCTTGACCGAAGCGTGCATGAAGTACCAACCGGTCCGAGCATCGATCATGCCCTGATCATTCCAGGGAGCAGTCGTCACCGCCCGGACCTGTCGGAGAACTCCGCCAGGGCCGCCCTACCACGACGCGCGGAAGCACCGGGTGAGGTGAGGGCTTTATACCTCAACCGCCATATGGCTAATATCAGGCCACCAATCGCCTACCTTGGCGATTTTCGTCATAGACGCACCCATCGGTGAGGAGAGTGTCCTGCACGTGGCTGGTTTGGGCAGGATCGGGCGACGAAGAGCGGGGACCGTGGGCGACGGGAACGGGGTATCGGGGTCGACCAGCGACCGGCCGCGGCGAATGGCCGGTGCCCGCCGGCTGCCCTTGCGTACCGTACTGATCATTGTCGTGGTCGTACCGGGCCTGACCTTCACCCCGCTGCTGGGCTCGGGCATATACCAGCTGGCCACTCAGTGGCAGGCGGAGAAGATCCAGATGGATCTGGCCACCGATACCGTCGGCGGACCTGCGGCCGACCTGTTCCTCAGCCTTGAGCAGGAGCGGCTGCTCACTGCGGAGACGCAGGCCAGTCCCCGTAGCACCTCCCGCGACAAGCTCGCCAAGCAGCGCGCGGTGACCGATCAGGCCGTGAGCGCCTTCCGTCCGCTGACAGCCCTGGACACCACCAACGGGCAGGAGGGGCTCGCCGACGCCATCGCCCGGACCGAACGCGGCCTCGGCCTCCTCGACCAGCAGCGGCGGGCGGTGGACGCCGGTTGGTCCAGCGAGCAGAAGGCGTTCGACTACTACAGCGGCGTCCTTGAGTCGGACCTCAGCGTATTGACCGCTCTCAGTCACACCGACCACGCCGAGGTGAGCAGCAAGGCGCAGACGCTGATCGACCTCTTCTGGGCTATCGACATGATCGGCCGCGAAGACGCCATTCTGGCCCGCGGCTGGGAGACGGGGCACCTGACGAGGGACGAGTACGGCCTTGTCGCCGACGCCATCGGCACCAGGAAGCACCTCCTGCAGTCCCGGGTGGTCCCCAGTCTCATGGGCAACGAGAGCCAGTACAGAGCGCTGACGGCCAGTAAGACGTGGGAGACCATGACTGCTCTGGAGGACCGGCTGCTCGCCTCCGAGACCGGCGCCGGGAGCAACCAGGTGACACTCCGCGAGGTCGGCCCGGTGTGGCGCTCCTCGGTGGACACGGTCACCCCGCAACTGCTGCAACTTCTCTATCTCCGGCTCGAAAACGTCAGCAAGATCGGATACAGCCACGCCGATCGGCTCTTCGTGACCTTCATCAGTGTCACCGCCGTGGGCCTGCTCGCCCTGGGCCTGGTCATCGTCACCATCTGGCGCCTCACCGCCATTCTTCGCCGGCGCATCCTCCACCTGCGCGAGGATGCCCAGGAACTCCAGGAGCGGCTGCCCGACGTGGTCGCCCGGCTGGAGCGCGGCGAGGACGTCGACGTGGACGCGGAAGTACACATGGTCGAGCCCACCCCCGACGAGCTCGGCGAGCTCGGGCAAGCCCTCAATCTGGCCAGCCGCAGCGCTGTCCTCACTGCCGTACGGCAGGCCGAACAACACCGCGGCTTCCAACGTATGCTCCAGCGCATCGCCCGCCGTACCCAGATCCTCATCGGCCTTCAGCTGAAGAAGCTGGACGAACTGGAACGCAAGCACGAGGACCCCGAGGTGCTGGAGGGCCTGTTCGACCTGGACCACCTCACCGCTCGGCTGCGCCGCTACGAGGAGAACCTGGTGATCCTCGGCGGCGGGCAGCCGCAGCGCCGCTGGCGCAAGCCGGTACGCCTGCTCGACGTACTGCGCGCCGCGCAGGGCGAGGTCCAGGACTACCGGCGGATCTCGATCGATGTCGACGGCGAACCCTGGGTAGCCGAGCGCGCGGTGGGACCGTTGATCCACGTCCTGGCGGAACTGATGGAGAACGCCACCGCCTTCTCCAAGCCGCTGACCCCCGTCGAGGTACGGGCCGCACTGGTCAGCCGGGGCCTCGCCGTGGAGATCGAAGACCGCGGCCTGGGCATGGAACCCGAGCAGTACGCCGCCGCCAACGCCCTGATGCAGTCGCCGCCGCAGCTCGATGTGATGACCCACGCCGACGATGTGCGTCTCGGGCTGTACGTGGTCGCCCGGCTCTCCGCGGGTCTGGGCCTCCAGGTGGAACTGCGGCCGTCGGCCTTCGGCGGCACCCGTGTCATCGTGCTGCTCCCGGAACCGCTGATGGTGGACCGTCCCCGAGCGGTACCCGGGCCGGTCGCGTACGGCCCAGGTCTCCTGGTCGGTCTGTTCGTCCCTGTCCGCCGGGACTTTGAGCTCGGTGACCAGGCTGGCCTGGCGCACCCGCTGGGGCAGCGGCTCCTGGCCGGACGAC
>NZ_NGFP01000345.1 GCF_002149035.1 Streptosporangium minutum | reverse complement strand
GTTCCACTACGGTGGCGAGGACCTGCACACCGTGCTGAACCTCGCCGCCGCCGGGCACGGCCTGACCCTGCTGCCCTCCTCGGTGGCGGCCGGGGTGCCTCTGACCGCGCCGCGCGTGGTGCACCGGGTGGAGATGCTGCACGGCCCTCTCGCCTCCGGCCCGGCCAGAGCCGTCGCCGAGCGGCTCGGATAGCGGCCCGGCGGCCGTCGACACCGGCCACGGCCCCAGCTCCGTCTGCGTGCGGACAATCTGTGGCCAGATGGCCTGTGGCCGTGCGACCGCATTGATCTGCTGTCAAACAATTGAATTTAAGATGATTGGTGTTACGATCATCGGCATCGAGAGGGGAGGCGGATGCCACCCAAGTCCGCCGGCCGCCCGCGGCTGGCCTACTTTCCGCAGCTGGTGGCCGAACGCCTGGACATCGCCCTGTGCCGGGCCTCGGCTGCCGTCGCGCGCGCGGCCGAGGGACAGGCGGACCGCAACGGCCTCGGCGTCGGCCGGCACCTGGTGCTGAAGATGCTCGTGGCCGTGGGCCCCTGCTCCCAGCAGACGCTCAGCGAGGAGCTGCGCATCGACCGCAGCGTCATGGTCAACCTCTGTGACGACCTGGAACGGGCCGGCCACGTGCGCCGTGAACGCGACCCCGACGACCGGCGGGCCTACGCCGTCACCGTCACCGACTCCGGCCGGCGGCTCCTCACCGAGGCCGAGACGTCGGTGCCGGAGTTCCTCGACCGCGCCTTCCACGCCCTCACCCCCGCCGAGCGCGACCAGCTCACCGGCCTCCTCGGCAAGCTGCTGGACGTCACCCCTCCGGCCTCCGGCTCCTGACCATCCTGCCTGCCGTGCGATTCGGTGTCCTGGGGGCCTTGGGGGTGTGGTCCGCCGATGGCGAGACGGTCCCCGCCGGCGGGCCGCGGCTGCGTGCACTGCTGGCGATGTTGCTGCTGAACGCGGGCCGGACGGTGGATGTGCGGCGGCTCGTCGAGGGCCTGTACGGCCCGCAGGCGCCGAGCGGCGCGGCGCACGCCCTGCAGTCCCAGGTGTCCCGGCTGCGTCGCCGGCTCGGGGCCGCGGGCGAAACAGGGGATCTGCTCCAGTTCGGTCCCGCCGGATACCGGCTGCTCGTCGATCCCGACGACGTCGACGTGCACCGATTCGAGCGGCTCGCGGGCGAAGGGCGGCGCGTGCTCGCCACCGGAGATCACGCCGGCGCCGCCCGGCTCCTGGGCGCGGCCCTGGGACTGTGGCGGGGGCCGGCGCTGGCCGACGTCATCGACGCGCCTTTCGCCGGGGAGCAGGCCGCCAGGCTGGAGGAGTCGCGGGTCGCCGTACTCGAAGACCTGGTCGAGGCGCGGTTGGCGGGCGGTGAGCACCGCGACCTGGCGGCGGAGCTGCCGGAGTCCGTGGCGGCGCATCCGCTGCGGGAACGTCTGCGCGGACAGCTCATGCGGGCCCTGTACGGGAGCGGCCGGAAGGCCGAGGCGCTCCAGGTGTTCGAAGAAGCGCGACGGACGCTGGCCGAGGAGCTCGGTGTCGATCCCTCTCCTGAGCTCGGCGGCGTGCACGTGGCGGTGCTGCGCGCCGGGTCCTCGCCCGCCGAGGCGGCGGGAGGCGGCGTTCCGGCCCAGTTCACCAGTTTCGTGGGGCGCGACGGCGACCTCGAACGCGTCCGCGCGCTGCTCGGCGAGCGCCGCCTGGTCACGCTCACCGGGCCGGGCGGGGTCGGCAAGACCCGGCTGGCGGTCGAGGCCGCCGGGCGGGAGCGAGACGAGGTCCGCTTCGTCGACCTGGCCCCGCTCGCCGACGGCGCGGCCGCCCCGCAGGCCCTGATCAACGCGCTGGGCCTGCGCGAGGCCGGGCTGGTGCCCGCGCTGGCCGGTCCGCTCGACCCCGTGGAACGGCTGATCGCGGGGCTGGCCGATCGGCGGGTGCTGCTCGTCCTGGACAACTGCGAGCACGTCGTCGCCGAGGTCGCCGCGCTCGCCCGTCGGCTGCTGGCGGCCTGCCGGGACCTGCGGATCCTGGTCACCAGCAGGGAGAGGCTGGGCATCACCGGAGAGACGCTGCACCCGGTCCCGCCGCTGCCCCTGGACGGCGGCGGCCCGGAGCCGCTCGGCCATCCGGCGGTGCGGCTGTTCGCCGACCGGGCCGCCGCGGTGCGGCCCGGTTTCCTGATCGACGACGCCAACGTCGACGCGGTGCTGCGGCTCTGCCGGGCGCTCGACGGACTGCCGCTGGCGATCGAGCTCGCGGCCGCGCGGATGCGGTCGCTGACCCTCGAGGAGGTCGAGGACCGGCTGCAGGACCGGTTCCGGCTCCTGTCGCGTGGCGATCGTTCGGCGGCGCCCCGGCACCGGACGCTCCACTCGGTCGTCGGGTGGAGCTGGGACCTGCTGAGCCGCCCCGAACAGGCGCTGGCCGCGCGGCTGACGGTCTTCAGCGGTGGCGCGCCGCTCCATGCGGCCGCCCGGGTCTGCGGGCCGTCCGAGGGCGAGGTCGTCGAACTGCTCGCCGACCTCGTCGACAAGTCCCTGGTGGAGGCCGGCGGGGGCCGGTACCGCATGCTGGAGACCGTCCGTGAGTTCTGCGCCGAGCGGCTGGCCGGCGACGGCGAGCGGGAACAGCTGAGAGCGGCGCACGCGGCGTACTTCCTCGAATCGGCCCGGGCCGCCGAGCCGCACCTGCGCGGCCCTGACCAGCTGGAATGGCTGGCCCGTCTCGACGCCGAACGCGGCAACCTCCACGCGGCGCTCCGCTGGGCGGCGGGGGCCGACCCCGCGCTCGGGCTCCGCCTGCTCGCCGCCCTATCGTGGCAGGGGCAGTTGCGGGGACTGCCCGGTGAGCGAGCCGCGGTGGCCGCCGGCCTGCTCGTGACGATCGGCGACGAGCCGCCCGCCGGTCTCGAAGAGGAGTACACGCTGTGCCTGGCGCACGCCGCGGCCGCCGACAACGTGCACGATCGGCGACTGCGCGATCATCTGGGGCGCCTTGCCGATCGGCCTCTGCGATACCCGTTCCTGCGCGTCCTGCGGTTCATGGTGAACGGCCCCCGCCACGCGGACGGGGAGGTCCCCGCCGATCCGTGGTCCCAGGCGTTCGCCCGCCTGGAATCAGGGGTCAAGAGCCTCCTCGGCGGCGAGCGGGACACCGCCGAGGAGGCGTTCCGCGCCGCGCTGGAGGGGTTCCGCGGGACGGGGGACCGCTGGGGAGTCCTCACCGCCCTGGAACAGCTGGCCGGGCTCGCGGACGGGCCGGGGTCCGCCGCGCTGATGGCGGAGGCCATCGACCTGGCGGGACGGCTGGGCGCGGTGGAGGACCTGACCAGGCTGCTCGTCAGGAACGCCGACGGGCTGGCCGACGCCGGCCGGCTGCTCGCCGCGCGCGGAGTACGAGCGCGCCATCGAATTCGCCCGCCGCACCGGAACGCCCGAGACCCAGGCCGCCGCCCAGCGCGGGCTCGCCGACGTCGCGCGCCTTCGCGGCGATCTGCCGGCCGCCCGCGAGCTGTACGGCCGGGCGCTGCGAGGCTGCGGCCGGGCATCGATGGGCGGCGCGTTGACGCGCTGGCGGATCCTCATCGGCCTCGGCCGGATCGCGGAGGCCGAGCGGGACGCCGGCCAGGCCCGCCTCCGCTACCGCCAGGCCCTGGCCACCGCGCGCGCGTACGGAGATCGTCCGGCCGTCGCCGCCTCGGCCGAGGCTCTGGCGGCGGTGGCCGCCTTCGACGCCGCCGGACGGTGAAGGGCCGGTGTGCGGGTGGTGAGTGCGTGGTGAGCGGTCCCTGCCAGCCTCGTGGTCATCGCCTATCACTGACAGGAGACCGACATGAGGGACCTGAAGGGCAAGAGCGCGCTGGTGACCGGCGCCTCACGGGGAATGGGCCGGGCCATCGCCCAGCGGCTGGCCGCCGACGGCGCGCTGGTGGCGGTGCACTACAGCCGCAACGCCGACGCCGCCGAGGAGACGGTGGCCACGATCGAGCAGGCCGGTGGCGAGGCCTTCCCGGTCCAGGCGGAATTCGGCACGGACGGCGACGTGCGGACGTTGCTCACCGGCCTGACCGCGGGCCTGCGCGGGCGGCCGCTGGACATCCTGGTCAACAACGCGGCCTGCGGAAACCAGGACACGGTGCGGGCCGGGTCGGTCGATCGGCTGACCCCCGCCCAGTTCGACGAGGTCTTCGCGATCAACGTGAAGGCGCCGCTGTTCCTCATCCAGGCGGCACTGCCGCTGATGCCCGGCGGCGGGCGCATCGTCAACATCTCCTCGCTCGCCACGCGGGTCGCCCTGCCCGGCCAGATCGCCTACGCGATGACCAAGGGCGCCCTGGAGGTCATGAGCCGGACGCTGGCCAACGCGCTCGGCGAACGCGGCATCACGGTGAACACGGTGAGCCCCGGCAGCACCGACACCGATGTGACCGACACCCTGCACAACCCCGACATCCGGGCCGTCCTGGCGGACCTGACCGCGCTCGGCAGGATCGGCCGGCCGGCCGACATCGCCGACGCCGTCGCCTTCCTCGCCTCGGACGACGCCCGCTGGATCACCGGCAACGTGCTCGACGCCACCGGCGGCGCGTACCTCGGCCCCATGTGGGCACGCTAGCCCCCTGCACCCAGGCGGTCGCACCGCGCCGTGGCGGCCCGTGTCACGGGCCGCCACGGCGCGTCGGCGGAGCGGCCGAGGGGGTCCACCAGGCCGCCGTGGACCCGGGCTCCGGGCACCCGGCCAGGCGGCGGGAACGTCACCGTGGTGAGGAGGAGATGTCGGGCCTCGAACGTTCCGGCGTGTCGCCTGCCCATGGGGGCGGGCCTGTCGGGCGCTCGCCGCTCAGCCGCGCCAGCCGTCGCCGTCCACCCCGCCCGGCACCTCGGCCGTGGGGTCGTAGGGGGTGCGGGTGAAGACGAAGGTGTTGAGGTCGAGGTGGCCGGGCGAGCCGTCGGCCCGGCGGACCAGGCTCAGCCGCTCACCGGCGTAGTAGCCGTCCAGGCCCAGCCAGGTCCCGTCGGCCTGGGCGACGAAGCGCGAGGCCCGGCCGCCGCCGCCGATCGGTTCGAGGGACAGGCCTCGCTCCGGCAGCAGCCGCAGCGCGTAGGCGCTCGGCCCCCAGTACCACGGGCCGGTCAGCTCCAGCAGGTCGGCGTCGGCCGCGGTGGGCTCCCACTCGGCGGGCAGGCGCGGCTCGTGCTCGTCGAGGATGGCCAGCAGCTCCGTCAGCAGGGTGCGGCTGACCCCCGAGGTGGCGTTGGCCATGAACAGCACCCCCACCCGGTCGGACGGGTCGGCCCAGACCGTGGACAGGAAGCCGGGCATGGAGCCGCTGTGGCCGGCCAGGCGGCGGCCGCCCGCCCGGGTCAGCTGCAGGCCCAGGCCGAAGCCGCCGGTCCAGGCGTCGCCGTCGTCGACGATCGCCGGCTCGCGCATCTCGGCCAGCGTGGCCGGGTCGAGCACGCCCGCGGTCTCACCGGCCAGGAACGCCGCCCACCGGGCGAGGTCGGCGGGGGTGGACCACAGCTGCCCGGCCGGGGCCATGGCCAGAGCGTCGTGCTCGGGCTCGGGCAGCAGCACATCGGCCCACGGGTGCACGGCGTAGCCGGTGGCGTACGGGGCGCGCGGCCGGGGCGTGGTCTGGCTCATGCCCAGCGGCTCCAGCACCTCCGCCCGTACGGCCTGCGCCCAGTTGACGCCCCGGTGCCGGGCGACCAGCTCGCCCAGCAGGGCGAAGCCCAGGTTGGAGTAGTGGAAGCGGCGGCCGGGCCGGTGCCGGGCGGTCTCCGGGCCGAGCAGCCCGACCAGCTCCTCCACCGGCATGCCGGGGGTCCGCTCCCACCACTGGCCCGGCGGCTCGGCGGTCAGCCCGGCGGTGTGCGACAGCAGCTGGGCGACGGTCACCTCGCCGACCGGCGTGCCGGGGACGTGCTTGCCGATCGGGTCGAGCAGGTCCAGGCGGTCCTCGTCGCGCAGCCGCATGACCACGGTGGCGACCATGCTCTTGGTGATGGAGCCGATGCGGTACTGGGTGGTCTCGGTGGGGGCGGCGCCCTCCACCCGGCCGCGCGAGCCGAACCAGGCGATCCGCCCGTCGCGCACCACGGCCGCCGTCAGGGACGGCAGCCGTGACCCGGCCTGCTCCACCGCGATCCTGCGCAGCAGCGCACGGGCCGTACTCTCCAGAACCGGCGACATCAGATGACCTCTCCCCGACACGATGACATGGCCCAAGGCTAGTGCCGTACGAGCCTTGCCAGCATCCCCGGCGGATCTCCCCGGTGTGTCACGGTCAGCCGCCGCGTCGCACGGGTGAGCGCCACGTACAGGTCCCGGCCGCCCATCGGCGTCTGGACCAGGATCTCGCCGGGTTCGACGACCACCACGGCGTCGAACTCCAGCCCTTTGGAGGCGGTGACGGTCAGGACCGCCACGGGGGAGTCCAGGATGTCGTCGAGGCCGGGGAAGAGCGCGGCGATCCGGCGGTGGCGGGCGTCGGGGGTGATGACGGCCAGCCGGCCCTCGCCGATCTCCGCCAGCTCGCCGGCCACCAGGGCCGTCAGGGCGCCGGGGACGTCGGGGTCGAGGGAGACGGCTCGCGGCGGGGTCCCGCCGTCGCGGACCGACTCCGGCGGCCGCCGATCGGGCGCGACCGCCGCGAGCACGTCGGCGGCCACCTTCATGATCTCCACCGGCGTGCGGTAGTTGACCGTCAGGCGCTCCTCCCGCCAGCGGCCCCCGACGTAGCGGTCGAGCATCTCGCCCCAGGAACGCGCCCCGGCGGCCGACCCGGTCTGGGCGATGTCGCCCACGACGGTCAGCGAGCGGGAGGGGATCCGGCGCATCACCGTCCGCCAGGCCATCGCCGACAGCTCCTGCGCCTCGTCCACGATGACGTGCCCGTAGGCCCAGCGCCGGTCGGCTCGGGCCCGCTGGGCGGTGGTCGTGGCCGGCGCGGGCGCCGCGTGACGTCCGGCCAGCGCGGTGGCCTCCATCATCTGATCCTCCAGCAGGCCGGTGAACTCCAGCACGCCCAGCGCGTACCGCTCCTCGGCCTCGCGCTCCTGCTCGGCGGCCTGCCGGGCCGTCCCGGTGTCGCTGTCGTCCTCGTCCTCGCCGAGGAGTTCGGCGGCCTCATCCAGCAGCGGGACGTCGCCGACAGTCCACGGCCCGCCGTACGGCCTCAGCAGGGTCTGCCTCTCGTCCGGCGACAGGCCGGGCGCGGCCGAGGCCATCGCGCCGGCGTCGGCGAACAGGTCGGAGATCAGGCGCTGGGGGGTGAGCGGCGGCCACAGCGCGTCCAGCGCCTCGCGCACGGACGGCTGGGCCCACAGGACCTTGCGGGCGTAGCGTACGTCCTCCTCGTCCATCGGCCGGTCCAGCTGGGCGGCCTCGTCCAGGGCGAGCGCCGTGAGCATGTCGAGGAGGAAGAGCCTGCGGGCCACGTTGTGCGGGTGGCGGGAGGCTCTGGCCCGTTCCCTGGCGGCCGCGCAGACGGCGTGCTCCACCCGCAGCGCCATCCGCTCGACCACGACCTCCACCCCGCCGCGCACCGAGGTCCGCACCACGATGGAGACCTCCAGGTCGCCGGCGGGGACGCGCTGGCGGTCCCGCAGCGCCGCGGCGACCACCTCGGCCATGCGCAGGTCGCCTTTGACCACGGCGGCGGGCGGGGCGTCGGCCGCGGTGGCGCGCACGCCGGGATACAGCTCGCCGACGGACGACAGCACCACGTCGCTCTCACCGAGGGAGGGCAGCACCTGGGCGATGTAGCGGGAGAACAGCGCGTTGGGGCCCACCACCAGAACGCCGCGCCGCTCCAGGACGGCGCGGTGGGTGTACAGCAGGAAGGCGGCCCGGTGCAGCGCGGCGACGGTCTTGCCCGTGCCGGGGCCGCCCTGGACCACCAGCGCGCCGGGCAGGCCCGCGCGGATCACCCGGTCCTGCTCGGTCTGGATGGTGGCCACCACCTCGCCCATCCGCCCGGTACGGCCGCGCCGCAGGGCCGCCATGAGGGCGGCCTCGCCGACCAGCGTGCGGCGGTCGCCGTCGCTGAGGCGCTCCAGGTCGAACACCTCGTCGTCGATGCCGACCACGGTGCGTCCCTGGGTGTGCAGGTGGCGGCGGCGCACCAG
>NZ_NGFP01000344.1 GCF_002149035.1 Streptosporangium minutum | reverse complement strand
ACCCCTCCACCGGGCACGACCCGCGGCACCCGGCCCCCGGTCAGGACGTCACGCGGGAACCGGCGACCCAGATCCTTCCCGGGGTGAGCGGATGAACGGGCTGATGGGTCTGACCTGGCGGCTGCTGCGCGGCGGCGGACGCCGTGGCCTGCTGGGCGCGGGGCTGACCGTGGCGGCGGTGGCGGTCTCCACCGCGCTGCTGCTCTTCGCGGTGTCGGTCAACATCGCCTTCCAGGGACGGGCCGACCGGGAGGCGTGGCGCAACCCGGTCGCGGCGACCGGGAAGGCCACGGCGATCGAGACCGTGCGCAGGGACTACGTGCGTGACCGGCAGATCACCGTCGTGGACCTGGCGGCGCTGGAGCCGGGGGCGGCCCCGCCACCCGGCCTGGAGCGCTTCCCCGCACCGGGAGAGGTCTGGTTCTCCCCGGCGCTGGCCGAGCTCGCCCGGGAGCTCCCGGCCGACCAGCTCGCCGGCCGCTTCCCCGGGAAGATCGCCGGAACGGTCGGCGACGAGGCGCTGGTCCACCCCGGCGAGCTCGTCGCGGTCCGCGGGCAGAGATCCGACTCCCCGATGATGACGGCGGGGCCGGTGAACAATTCGCGTGTCGGTGCCGGGCCCATGAAGATCTCCGGCTTCACCGGGCAGGCGACGGGCGACGCCGAGGCGTACAAGGCGCTGGGACTGATCGCCAGCGTGCTCATGGTCGTGCCGCTGCTGGTGTTCGGCGGCGCGGCGGCCAGGCTCACCGTGGCCCGCCGGGACCAGCGCCTGGCCGCGCTCCGGCTGGTGGGCGCGACCCCCGGCCAGGTGGTCACGATGACCGTCGCGGAGGCGGTGATCACCGCGTTCGGCGGCGCGGTGCTCGGCGCGGCGCTGTACGGCCTGGGCATCCCGCTGCTCACCGGGATCGAGATCGCGGGCGGCCCCTGGTTCCTGTCCGACATGTGGCCCGGCGTGCTCGCCGTCCTCGCGGTGCTGCTGGCCGTACCGCTGCTCGTGGGCCTGTCGGCGGTCGTCGGCCTGCGCCGGATCGTGGTCAGCCCGCTCGGCGTCGCCAAGCGGGAGACGCCTCCGGCGATGCGCTTCATCCGGGTCGTCGCGCTGCTGGCGAGCCTCGCGATGGTGCCCGTGTTGAGGGTGGACAGCGCCATCGTGATGGCCGTCGTCGTCATCGGCCTCCCCTTCCTCGCCATCAACCTGGCCGGCCCGTGGGTGGTCGGCATGCTGGGCCGGATCGTCTCGCGTTCCGCCCGGCGTCCCGCCCGGCTGCTGGCCGGACGCCGCCTGATGGACGACCCCAAGGCCGCCTGGCGGACCGTGAGCGGTGTCGCCATGACCGGGTTCGTCGCCGGGTTCATCGGCCTGCTCAGCCCGGGAAGCGGCCTGCTCGGCGACGCGGACGCCGTCGACCTGCGGCTGGCGGTCCCCTCCGCCCAGGTGGCCGAGGTCACCGCCGGGGCTCGCGAGCGGCTGTCCGCGGCGGGCGTCCCCGCCACGATCGAAGCCGGCGGCACCGGTGCGACCAGAGTGCTCACCGCCTCGCTCGGCAAGCGCGACGCCGGATCGGTGGACCGGGCGCGCACCGCCCTCGACGGCCTGGTCCCGGGGCACGGCGCCACCTCGGCCGCCGACGAGGACCGCTCCGGCGCCCAGGTCCTGGAGGACATCGGCACCGGCACGGTGACCGTGCTCGCGGTCTCCTTCCTGGTCGCGATCGCCAGCGCCGGGATCACCGCGGCCTCCTCGATCCTGGACCGCAGGCAGACCTACGCCCTGCTCCGCCTGGCGGGCACCCCGCTGGAGGTGCTGGACAGGGCACGCCGAGCCGAGACGCTCATCCCGCTGACGGTCATGGGCGGCGGCGCCATCGCGGTCGGCATGTTCTGCGCCGCCCCGTTCGCCATCTCCGCGGTGAACGTCACCGGCGTGGTCACCCTGCTCGTCTGCGTGACGCTCGGTTTCGCCGGGGTGATCGGGGCCGGAGCGGCGAGCGCACCGCTCCTGCGCTCGGTCACCGCCGACCCCGCACCCCGCCCGGACTAGCTATTCATATTTAACCAGTAGGGAAACTTGCAAATATGGAGGCGGGTCGTTACCGTCGGGAGGACGGGGACCCCGGCTGCCGAAGGAGTCGCGGGGCCGGACCCGCGCGGCGGGCGCAGACCTTCCGGCCGGGTGTCCCCGCAGACGCGGGCGGAGCCGGTCCGTGAGGGGGGTCAGCCCAGGACGAGGTCGCGGACCGTCTTCAACGAGGTCTCGTCGCGGGGGCCCATGACCAGCAGGCTGGTGACCGGGCTCTTGCGCCACAGTTCGAGGCGCTCGCGGATCCGCTCCACCGGGCCGACCAGGGAGATGCCGTCGGCCAGCTCGTCCGGGATCGCGTTGAACGCCTCGTCCCTGCGTCCGGCCAGATAGAGCGCCTGGATCTCCTCGGCGGCCTCGGCGTAGCCCATCCTGCCGATGATGTCGGCGTGGAAGTTGCGGCTCTTGGCGCCCATGCCGCCGATGTAGAGGGTCAGCATCATCTTCACGCCGTCCAGTCCCGCCCTGACGTCGTCGGTGATCAGCGTCATGACCATGGCGGCGATGTCGAAGTCCGGCCCCGCCCCGGCCAGCGAGGGGCCGTACATCTGCTCGATCTTCTCCGGGAAGACGAACAGCGGCAGCCAGCCGTCGGCGATCTCTCCGGCGAGCGCCACGTTGCGGGGACCTTCGGCACCCAGATAGAGCGGGATCTCCGCGCGCAGCGGGTGAGTGATCAGCTTCAGCGGCTTGCCGATGCCCGCCCCGCCCGGGTAGGGGAGCGGGTAGTGCTCGCCGTCGCTGGTCACCGGCTCCTCGCGGCGCCAGATCTTGCGCATGATCTCCACATACTCGCGGGTGCGGGCCAGCGGCTTGGGGAACGGGCTGCCGTACCAGCCCTCGACCACCTGCGGGCCGGAGGCGCCGATGCCCAGGAGCAGTCGCCCGCCGGTCAGGTGGTCCAGCGTCATCGCGGTCATCGCGGTCGCGGCCGGGGTCCTGGCCGAGATCTGCGCCACGGAGGTGCCCAGCTTGATGCGGGACGTCCGCGCGCCGTACCAGGCCAGAGGGGTGAAGGCATCGCTACCGTAGGCCTCCGCGGTCCATACCGACCCGTAGCCCAGCCGTTCCGCGGTCTGAACGATCTCGGTGGCGTCGTCGGCGTTCCGCTGCCAGTAACCAAGGTTCAGGCCAAGTTTCAGATCGGTGCTCATGAGGGCCTCCGTCCGGATATGCGCACCGCAATTAGAACACGTTCTAGCTTGGCCGGTCGAGAGTAAGGTGTCGATATTCACTCGCCCGGGAAACGTGAATATGTGCTTGATGCTGTCCGCAAGGCTCTGTGCCTGATCTTGCTGTCCCTCCTCTGCGCCTCGGGAGTCACTCCCGCCACGGCGCAGGCCGCCGGCCGGCCGAACATCGTGTTGATCCTCGTCGACGACCTGGACGATGGGGATCTGCAGAAATTCCCGAATATCTGGAATCAACTTGTCGGGGCCGGCACCAGTTTCGATCGGTTTTTCGTGACGAACTCCTGGTGCTGTCCGTCGCGGTCGTCGATCCTGCGCTCCCAGTACGTCCACAGCCACGGCGTTCTGACCAACACGGCGCCCGAAGGCGGTTTCACAAAGTTCCATGATTCCGATTTGGAGCGTTCCACACTCGGTACGTGGATGAAATCGGCCGGCTATCGCACCGGGCTGATGGGGAAATACCTCAACCACTATCCCGCCGGCGCCGCCGAACCCACGTACGTGCCGCCGGGCTGGGACGAGTGGGACGTGCCGGTGCGCAAGCTCTACGAGGAGTACGGCTACACGCTCAACGAGAACGGCGTGCTGACGACCCACGGCTCCGCGCCGGAGGACTACCTGACCGACGTGCTCAGCCAGAAGGCCGGGACGTTCGTCTCCCAGAGCCCCGATCCGTTCTTCCTGTACCTCGCCCCGATCGCCCCGCACAACCCGGCCAACCACGCGCCCCGGTACGCCAACGCCTTCGCCGACGCCGTCGCCCCCCGGACCCCGTCCTTCGACCAGGCGGACGTGAGTGCCGAGCCCCACTGGCTGAGCTCGCGCCCCAGGTTCAGCGCCAAGGCGATCGAGAAGATCGACGAGCGCTACCGCCGCAGGCTCCGGGCCATGCTCGGCGTGGACGACATGGTCGGCGCGCTGATCAAGACCCTGAGGGAGACCGGCAAACTAGACAATACGTACATATTTTTCGCATCTGATAACGGGTTCCATCTGGGGCAGCACCGGCTCGCCCAGGGCAAGACGACCCCGTTCGACGAGTCGATCAAGGTGCCTCTGGTGGTCCGCGGGCCGGGTGTCCGGCCCGGTGGCGTCAACAGCGAGATGTCGGCCAACGTGGACCTCGCCCCGACCTTCGCGGAGCTCGCCGGGGCCCAGCTCCCCGGCTTCGCCGAGGGCCGGTCCCTGGTCCCGCTCCTGCGCGGTCAGACGCCCTCCCCGTGGCGGCAGAACGTCCTGCTCGAGTTCTACCGGCCGACCAGCGAGAAATCGGCCCGTCAGACCCCGGTCCCCGCCTACCAGGGCATGCGGACCGCCCAGAACACCTTCGTCCGCTACTCGACCGGCGAATACCAGCTCTACGACCTCGCCAGGGACCCGTACCAGCTCCACAACCTCGCCGCCAAGGTCGCGCCCGCGGTGATCGCCCAGTTCAACCAGCAGCTCGACGCCCTGGCGGCCTGTTCCGGCGCCACCTGCCGGTCGGCCGACTCCGTCCGGCCGCCCCCGTTCGTGGGGCCGCCCTCACCCGTCGGCCCGACCTCGGTCCTCACTCCGAGCCTGGTCCTCACCCCGGCCTCGGTCATCGGCGCCCGGAGGCCCTGAGGTGACCGGGGCGCGGAAGATGTCCGGATAGGCGCGTCGCAGATGCGTCTCCACGGCGGCCGACGCCTCCGAGGGGTTCCCGGAGGCGATGGCCTGACGGATCAGGTGATGGTCGGTCATGAGGCCGCCCGTGTCGCCGAGGCGTTCGACCGCCTCGATGGCGTAGCGGCGGACCGAGTCGCGCAGGGAGCGCATCATGGCGGCGATCAGGCGATTTCCCGAGGCCTCCGCTATGGCGACGTGGAAGGCGGTGTCGTGCTCGACGAAGTCCTCGGCCGTGGCGGCCCGGTCCATCCGTTCCAGCGCGTCGCTCAGGGCCGACAGGTCGGCTCCGTGGCCGGCGGCGCGCGCGGCGGACCACTGCTCGATCATCAGCCGGGCGTCGATGACCTCCTCAAGGGACAGGCTCGCCAGCCCGAGGTGGAACCGGAGCAGGTCGGTCAGCGCTCCGGCGGGCCGTGCGGTGAGCACGGCCCCCGCGTCGGGCCCCCGGCCGACCTGCGAGGACACCACCCCCAATGTCTCCAGCACGCGCATCGCCTCGCGCACCGACGAGCGGCTGACCTGGAGCTGCTCGGCGAGCTGGCGCTCGCCCGGCAGGCGGTCGCCGACCGTGAGGCCGTCGCCCGCGATGCGCTCCTCGATCCGGGCGATCACATCCTCGAACGCCCGGGTGCGCCGGACGGGCTGCCATCCGCTCAAGGGCCCTCCTCTTGTGACTCGATATGGTCAGACCATACTGTGGTCAGACCATAGAACGGAAGGAGTGCCGTGCGCGTCGCCCTGTTCATCACCTGTGTGAACGACACCCTGTTCCCCGGCACCGGGCAGGCGGTCGTGACGTTGCTGCGCCGCCTCGGATGTGACGTCGAGTTCCCCCGGGCGCAGACCTGCTGCGGTCAGATGCACGTCAACACCGGATATCCCGAGGAGGGGACGCGGCTGGCGCGGCATTTCGTGGACGTCTTCGCCGGGTACGACGCGGTCGTCGCGCCGTCGGGATCGTGCGCCGCGATGGTCCGCGAGCAGTACCCCCGGCTGGCCCGCGCCACGACCCCCTCCTTCGCCGGCGAGGTCGCCGAGATGGTGCCGAAGGTCCACGACCTCTCCGAGTTCCTGGTCGACGTCCTCGGCGTCACCGACGTCGGCGCCTACTTCCCGCACCGGGTGACCTACCACCCGACCTGCCACTCCCTGCGCGGACTCCACCTGGGCGACCGCCCCACCCGCCTGCTGGAGCAGGTCAGGGGACTGGAGCTGGTCCCCCTGCCCGGAGCCGAGGAGTGCTGCGGCTTCGGCGGCACCTTCGCGGTGAAGAACCCGGCCATCTCCGCGGCCATGTGCGGTGACAAGGTGCGCAACGTCACGAGCACCGGCGCCGAGGTGCTCTGCGCCGCGGACAACTCCTGCCTGATGCACATCGGCGGCACTCTCACCCGCCAGCGCGCCGGCGTCCGGATCATGCATCTCGCCGAGATCCTCGCCACCACGGAGGCCACCCGATGACCGGCACCACGCGACCGCCGGCCCCTACCGGCGACCGGACTCCTCGTCCGCACGCGACTCGTCGGCACGTGACTCGTCCGCACGCGACTCGTCGGCACGTGACTCGTCCGCACGCGACTCGTCGGCACGTGACTCGTCCGCACGCGACTCGTCCGCACGCGACACCGGCACTCGGGGGAGGGGCCACGCGATGAGCGGAGGCAACACGTTCCTCGGCATGCCCGCGTTCCCCCGGAACGCCGCGGCGGCCGTACAGGACTCGCAGCTCAGGTTCAACCTGCGCAAGGCCACGCACACGATCCGCGGCAAGCGGGCCTCGGTGGTGGCCGAGCTGCCCGACTGGGCGGAGCTCCGGGCCGCGGGCAAGGAGATCAAGGACCACACCCTGCGCAACCTGGAGCGCTACCTGCTCCAGATGGAGGAGGCGGTCACGGCGGCCGGTGGTCACGTCCACTGGGCGGCCGACGCCGAGGAGGCCAACCGGATCGTCGCCGACCTCGTCAAGGCCACCGGTGAGACCAGCGTGGTCAAGGTCAAGTCGATGGCCACCCAGGAGATCGGCCTCAACGAGGCACTCCAGGCCGAGGGCATCACCGCCTACGAGACCGACCTGGCCGAGCTGATCGTGCAGCTCGGCGACGACTGGCCCTCGCACATCCTGGTCCCGGCGATCCACCGCAACCGCTCGGAGATCCGCGAGATCTTCCACGACAAGATGGCCGACTGGGGCCGCGCGGCGCCCGAGGGGCTGACCGACGAGCCCCGCGCCCTCGCCGATGCCGCCCGGCTCCACCTGCGGGAACGCTTCCTGTCCACAAAGGTCGCCGTCTCCGGGGCCAACTTCATGATCGCTGAGACCGGCACGCTCGTGGTGCTGGAGTCCGAGGGCAACGGCCGGATGTGCCTGACCCTGCCGGAGACGCTGATCAGCGTGGTCGGCATCGAGAAGCTCCTGCCGAGCTGGCGGGACCTGGAGGTCTTCCTCCAGCTGCTGCCCAGGAGCTCCACCGGCGAGCGGATGAACCCTTACACGTCCACCTGGACCGGCGCGGTCGAAGGACAGGAGTTCCACCTGGTCCTGCTCGACAACGGCCGCACCCAGGTCCTCGCCGACGAGGTCGGGCGCCAGGCGCTGCGCTGCATCCGCTGCTCGGCCTGCCTGAACGTCTGCCCGGTCTACGAGCGGGCGGGCGGTCACGCCTACGGTTCGGTCTATCCCGGCCCGATCGGTGCCATCCTCACCCCGCAGCTCCGCGGCATGGGATCCGCGCTGGACGCCTCCCTGCCCTACGCCTCCACGCTCTGCGGCGCCTGCTTCGAAGCCTGCCCGGTGGCGATCGACATCCCCGAGGTCCTGGTCCACCTGCGCGGAAAGGCCCGCCATCCGCGGACCGAACGTCTGGGCATGCGCGCCGCCGGATGGGTGTTCAACCGCCCGGCACGGCTGGCCCGCGCCCAGCGCCTCGGCGGCCGCTTCCGCAGGTTCGTCCCCGGACGCCTGCCCGGCCCGCTGTCCGCCTGGACCGACACCCGCGACATCCCCGACATCCCCGCCGAGTCCTTCCGTGACTGGTGGAACCGTACTGACGGAGGCGCCCGATGAGTGGCACAGCGGCCGAGCGAGACCCCCGGGCGGGCGTGTCCGCGGGCGGCAGGGAGCTGATCCTGTCGAGGATCCGCGCGGCCGTGGCCGGCGCGCCGGACGTCGAGATCACCCGTGCCTACCGCACGTCGTCGGACCCGGCAGGGGTGGTGGAGCTGTTCGCCGAGCGCGTGGCCGACTACCGGGCCGTCGTCCACGTGGTGGAGGCGGGGGAGGCGG
>NZ_NGFP01000343.1 GCF_002149035.1 Streptosporangium minutum | reverse complement strand
GGTGTGGGCGATGATCGCGACCGCGGCGAGCAGGACCGGCGCGAGCACGGCGGGCGTGCCGAGCTGGGGGGTCTGCGGCGAGAGGCCGCTGCTGAGCGCGGTCGGGGTGGTCGCGATCGCGTTGGTGTCCGCGGTGGCGGATTTGGCGTGCTTGCCGGTCGTGGTGGTACGGCCGGCGGAGACCTGGGGGGCGGCGGCGGTCGCGCCGGTCCTCGGGGTGGCCTCACCGGTCTTCGGGGTGGTCCGCGGGGCCGTCTCGGCGGCCCTCGTCTCCCCGGCGGATGACTTGGCGGGCGACTTGGCGACGGGTTTGGCATGCTTGGGGCCGACCTCCGCGGTGGCCGGAGCCTCCGGGGTTCCGGCATCCCGCCCGAGGTCGGGCGGGGGGACCATCGCGAGCAGGTTGGGTCCGGGGGTGAGCGCCACCGAGTTGTCCGCACGGGCGTCGGCGGTGACGACCGTCTGCTTCTGGGAGGCCTCCCGGTCCAGCCGGGCCTTGATCTTCTCCGGATACCCGTAGCCGACGACCTTGCCGGTGTCGCGTTCCTTGCGCTTGGCGACGCCCCCGTCGATGTTCCCCTCGATCGTGTGGATCGTCCTGCCCGTCACCTTGGTGACGATCCCCACGTGGTCGATCTTGTCGATCTTCTTCGAGCCGCTCCAGTCGAAGAAGACGATCGCGCCGGGCTTGGGAGTGGTGCCCCAGGCGTCCTGCTCCTTGAACCACTCGGCGTGGTAGACGGTGTAGGCGAACTGGCCGATCCAGTCCTCGTAGCCGAGCTTCTTGGCCGCCCAGGACAGGTACATGTCGCACCAGGGGGCCGCCGTGTAGTCGGCGTCGAACTCGACGTTGTCGCCGTACCAGTTGCCGAACTTGGTGTAACCGCCGCTCTTCTCGGAGTACCCGAGCTCGCTCTCCAGCAGCTTGATGAACTTCTGCATCTCAGGGGTCATAGAAAGCTTAGGGGGGACCCCCGGCAGCCGTGAAGCATGGTCGCGCCGCCCTCGCAACCCGGCTACCGGGAGACGGGTTGAGCGATGGCGCGTTCACGCGGACCGATCCGGAGGGACGATCGGGACGCGTGTGGCGGCACCATTGGTCAGTTGTCTTCCGTGACCAGGGAGGTTACCCGGATGGAGCGGAAGGTCAAGACAGGCTAAAGCACATACCAAGGGGTCGGAACCTCGACGGGACGACAAATGCCGACGTCAGAGGCCTTTTCGGGATTTTTGCGTACTAAACCGGTCAAAAAAAAGATCTACCGTCCGCCCGGGGGACGGGCCGCCCGGTCGGCCGAACGCGATTCGGTAGAACGTGTTCTAAAGTAGGGGCATGACGACCGATCTCGCCCCCACCGAGGACGCCGACGCCGTCCTCGCCGCGCTGGCCGTACTGACCGGGCGGGCCCGTGAACTGGTCGACGCGGTCGTGCTGACCGACGTCCCGGAGAGTGAGATCATCGCCGTCGCCGCCGAGCTGGCCACCCTCACCGAACGCCTGCGCGCCCGCAGGCGTACCTCTCCCCAGCCCTTCGAGATCGGTCCCGACGGCGTGCCCCGGCACGCCGGCAACGCCGTCACCGGCTCGGCCAACCCGCACGCCCTCCCGCTGGTCGTCCAGACCACCCCGGAGAGGACGGCCCGTGCCGAGCTGACCTTCCGCCCCACGCACGAGGGGCCGCCCGCCTCGGTCCACGGCGGGATCAGCGCCATGATCCTCGATCACCTGCTGGGGCACGCGGTCGCGGTGGCCGGCGTCGCCGGGATGACCGGCACCCTGACCGTGCGCTACCGGCGCCGGGTCCCCTACGGCGAGCCGCTGGTGGCGACCGCCGAGTACACCCGCTCCGAAGGCCGCAAGTCCTGGGCCGAGGGGCGGATCGCCCTTCCCGACGGCACCCCCCTGGTCGAGGCCACCGGCCTGTTCATCACCCCCCGGGAATGGGTGGAGAACCCGTTGCGGGCATGAGCCGGGCCGGCGGGACCTCGACGGCGGGCTCAGTAGCCCGCGCCGGTGAGCATGCCGCCGTCCACCGTGAACTCGCTGCCGGTGCAGTAGCTCGCCCGGTCGGAGGCGAGGAAGGCCACCACGTTGGAGACCTCGACCGGCTTGGCGAAGCGTTTGATGACCATGGACTTCAGGAACGCCTCGCCGTCCACCTCGGCGGCGATCTCCGGGTCCATCACCATGGAGGTGTTGATGGCGCCGGGGTGGACGGAGTTCACCCGGATCTTGAAGCGGGCCAGCTCGCGGGCCGCCGCCTTGGTCACGCCGCGCACCCCGAACTTGGAGGCGGCGTAGGCGGACATGCCCTCGGCGCCGATGAAGCCCTCGACCGAGGAGATGTTCACGATCGAGCCCCGGCCGGCGGCCTTCATGGGCTCGATCACCGACTTGACGCCGAGCCAGGTGCCCTTGAGGTTCACGTCGAGGACCCGGCTGTACTCGTCCAGAGTCATGTCGGCGATCCGGCGGAACTTCAGTATCCCGGCGTTGTTGACCAGGATGTCGAGCTTGCCGTACGTCTCGACGGTGGTGCTCACCGCCCGCTGCCAGTCCTCCGGCCCCGTCACGTCCTGATGGACGAACAGCGCCCCGGTGGCCTCGGCGAGCGCCTTGCCCTCGTCGTCGAGCACGTCGCCGAAGGCGACCCGGGCGCCCTCCTCCAGGAACAGCCGCACGTGGGCCTCGCCCATGCCCCGGGCTCCACCGGTGATCAGTGCGACCTTGCCGTCCAGCAGACCCATCTCAAGCTCCTCGCGTGAAACGTTTGGCGGCGGCGACGGCCACGGCGGCCGACTCCATCGAACGGTAGACGGGGATCCCGGCGCCGGCCGCGATCGCGCGGACCCCGTCCTCGACCCCGGGCGGCGCGCACTCGCCGTTCCTGGTGACCAGCGTGATCCTGACCCCGGGCAGATCCTCCTGGGCCTGGGCGAGGTTGCGGGCGCAGGCGTACAGCGGCTCGGCCGAACTGCCGTAGGTGAAGAAGCTCTGCACGTTCACGTGGGCGACGACGTCCGGGTACGGCCGCCGCGCCACGATCGCCGCGATGGCCTCCCGGGCCAGCTCGGGGCGGCCACGCGGCCCCACCGGGATCTCCAGCGGGTTGGCCAGGGAGCTGCCCACCCCGATCCCGAGCGCCTTCAGCCCGCTCTTCGTCTCCTCCGGCAGCGCGTCGAGCGAGAGCCCGGCGGCGTCGAACACGTCGGCTGCCAGGACGCTCGCCCCGCCGCTCGGCCCGATCACCAGCAGCGCGGGATCCCCGTCCGCGCCCGCGCCCCGGGACCCGCCGGTCGCCGGGCCGGCGCCGAGGGCGCCCAGGCGGCGGGCGTGGGACTGGAAGAAGGACAGGACGCCGATCAGGTCGTCCTGGCCGGTGACCAGAGCGGCGCCGGACTGCTCGGCCAGAGCCTGCCAGACGCGGTCGTCGCCGACCATGCCGCCGGTGTGGGAGGCGGCGGCCCGCCGTCCCTGGGCGCTCCGGCCGCCGACCAGCAGGACGACCGGGAGCCTCCCGCGCACCGCCATCAGGGCCTCGAACAGGGCACGGCCGCCGCGCGGATCCTCCAGATACATGCCGACGACCGAGGTGTGCTCGTCGACGGCCAGCCAGCGCAGCAGCTCGGCCGGGGTCACGTCGGCGGAGTTGCCCACCGTGGCCACCCGGCTGAACGCCAGCCCGCGCCGCTCACCGACCCTGACGACCTCCCCGGCGAGCCCGCCGCTCTGCGAGATCAGCGCCACGTGGCCGGGCGGTCCCGGCTCGCCGCCGATGAACGTCTGGCCGCCGCGCGGGCTGTAGACGCCCATGCAGTTCGGCCCGAGCAGCCGCGTCCCCGCCTCCCGCGCCGCGCGGACCAGCCCGGCCTCCAGCTCGGGCGCGCCGGCCTCCCCGAACCCGCCGCTCATCACCTGGACGAACGGGATGCCGTCCGCCTGCCGTACGACCTCGGCGCATCTGCCGGCGGGCACGGCGACCAGCGCGTAGTCGGCGTCCGCGTCCGCCAGCGTCGGCACGGCGGGCACGCCGTCGATCTCGTCCGCCTCCGGGTGGACCGCGACCAGCGGCACCCCCGTGGCCCCGTAGAACTCCAGGAACATGTTCCCGAAGTTCGGCCGGTTGGTGGAGGCCCCCACCACGGCCACGGCCCGGGGCTCGAACAGCGCGGTGAAGTCGGTCTCCGCCGCCGGAGCCGGTCGCGGCGCCTCCCCGCGGCGGTCGCCCGGGATGTAGCGGGCGTCGACCGCGACGGCGCCCCGCCCGGTGGCGATCACCGGGTTGAGCTCGAACTCGCCGAGATCCAGCCGCTCCCACAGGCCGCCGGCCCCGCCGACCGTCAGCAGCAGCTTCACCAGGGCGTCCATGTCCGCGGCCGGACGGCCGCGGTAGCCCCGCAGCAGCCGGGAGCCACGCAGGGAGGCGAGCATCCGCCGGGCGTCGGCCTCGGAGACCGGGCACAGGCGCACCGCCGTGTCGCGCATGGCCTCGGTCCAGACGCCGCCGAGCCCGGCGAGCAGGACGGGACCGAAGCCCGGGTCGCGGACGACGCCGACGATCAGCTCGATCCCCGCTTCGGCCTGCTCCTCGACCAGGAACCCGTCCGGGGTGATGCCCTGGGCGAGGAGCCCGCCGAGCATCTCGGCCGCGGCCTCGGCGGCCTCGGCCGGCCCGGCGAGCGCCAGCCGCACCGCACCCGAGTCCGACTTGTGGACCAGCCCGGGGCCGAAGGCCTTGAGCACCAGCGGCGGGGCCAGCCCGCCGGCCGCCGCGGCGACGCCCCCGGCGGAGGCGGCCGTGGCGCCGCGCGGCACCGCCACGCCGGCCTCCCGCAGCAGCGCCTTGACCTCGTGCTCGGGGGGCGGGCCCGCCGTCAGGGGATCGGACCCGCTCACGCCTCCTCCAGGAGGTGCCGGTACCTCTCCCGGATCTCCCGGCGCAGCAGCTTGCCGGGGCCGCCGGAGGCGTCCTGGAAGTGGGGGAGCTCGTCGGCGACCACGATGCGGTCGGGCCGCCGGTGCTCGGGCAGCGACTCGGCGAGCGCGATCGCGAGCTTCGACGGGTCGAGCGAGTGCCCGGAGCGGGCGACCACCGCGAGCAGGATTCTCTGCTCGGCCGCGTCCTGGCCGTCGACGTGCGCGGGCACGCCCACCGCACCGGCCTCGGCCACGTCGTCCAGCGCCACCGCGGCCTCCTCGACCACCGAGGGCTGCGACCAGGCGCCGCCCTTCAGGATCGCGTCCTCACGGCGGCCGAGCACGGTCAGGTTGCCGTCCTCGGCGAGGACGCCCAGGTCGCCGCCGACGTACCACTCGCCGCGGAGCACCTCGGCCGTCTTGTCGGGGAGCCGGTCGTAGCCGGACATCCGGTGCGGCCCGGCCAGGTTGATCTCGCCGACCTCGCCGACCACCCGGTCGCCGGACGGCCCGGTGATCCGTACGGCGTTGCCGGTCCTCGCCCTGCCGGAGGAGCCGAGCGGCGTGCTGCCGTCGTCCACCCGGCCGAAACAGGTGTAGGGGGCCTCGGTCTGGCCGTAGTAGCAGTAGACGCCCGCGCCGGGCAGCCGCTCCCTCATCCTGCCCAGCAGCGTCGCGGGGAGCGCCTCTCCGCCCAGCATGATGACCCGCAGGGACGACAGGTCGACCCCCTCGTGCTCGTCGGAGCCGAGCAGGGCCGCGTAGAACGACGGGATCTGCGAGACGTGGGTGACCCTCTCGCGGGGGACCACCCTGAGGAAGTTCGCCGGTCCCCAGTCCTGCTCCAGCACCAGCCGCATGCCCGCGTACAGCGCCGGCCCGACCAGTGCGGGGAAGCCGATGCCCCAGATGATCGCCCCGGTGCCGAGCACCGAGTCCTCGGCGCGCGGCACGTCCAGCCAGATCCGCGCGGTCGCCAGCGACGAGGCGTGCGTGTGGATCGCGGCCTTGGGCAGTCCGGTGGTCCCCGAGGTGTAGTAGAGGGCGAGCGGGTCGTCCCCGGAGCCCTCCGGCGCGAACTCCCCGTCCGGGGCGGCGGCGGTCAGCGCGTCCAGGTCCACGGCGCCCTCGCCCGGGCCGCCTACCTTGATCCAGGTGGTCACGTCGGGCAGCCGTGGGCGGATCTCCGCCACGACCTGCTCGACGGTGGAGTCGTAGACGAAGGCGGTGGCGCCGGAGTGCGCGACGACCTCCCGCAGGGTGTCCACCGGCCAGTACGGGTTGAGCGCCGCGGTGACCGCGCCCAGCTTGGCCGCCGCGAGGTAGACCTCGGCCACGTGCAGCGTCTCGTTGAGCAGCGCCGCCACCCGCCGCCGGGGCGCGATCCCGGCCGCCGTCAGGGCGTGGGCGCGCCTGTCGACGATCCGGTCGAGCTCGGAGTAGGTGAAGCTCCGCTCGCCGCAGTAGGTCAGCGCGACCTTGTCCGGGGTGCGCAGGGCGTTGGCGGTGAGGATGGCGTAGGCGTAGTTGCCGTAGGGGGATCGCGCCATTATGGCCTCCGGTCAGAGGGGGGTGGAGGACGCAGAGGGACGGGCAGGGGACGCGGCGGGAGGGGGCCGCTCGGGGATCTCGGAGGGCCTTGGAAGGGGCTGCCCGGGAAACCCGGAGGACTCGGAAGGGACTCGGAGGGGTCAGAGGACTCGGAGTGGTCAGCCGGAGGGGCTCGGAGGGGGCAGAGGGACGAGTAGAGGGTTCAGAGGGACGAGTAGAGGACGAAGACGTTTCCCGACGGGTCACGGAGGACCGCTCTGATCTCGTGCGGCCCGGTCTCGGGCTCGTGCACCACCTCCGCGCCCGCCCCGGTCAGCTCCCGTACGGCCCGCGCGACGTCGCCGACCTTGTAGGACGGGGCGGTGACGTCTCCCGTCACCCGTTCCCCGGCCGCGACCAGCGCGACCGTGGCGCCCCCTCCGTCCAGGGCCGCGAACCGGTCGCCGTCGCGGAACCGCACCGCCAGGCCGAGCGCGCCGGAGTAGAGGGCGATCGCCTTGTCCAGGTCGTCCACGGGGATCAGGATGTTGCCGAGCTTGGTCATCGAATCTCCTTGAGCGTGGAGACCCCGGACTTCAGCCATGAGGAGGAAGTCACGTCGGCCTCCAGTGAGGTAGGTCGTCGACGAAAGTCACGCACACCGGCATGCCGATCCGCACCCGCTCCGGTGCGCAGTCCACGATCCGGCCGAACGCCCTCACCCCCTCGGGCAGGTCGATCCAGGCCAGCACGTACGGCTCCCGCCCCCGGAACTCGGGCACGAACGAGCGGTGCACCACGGTGAACGTGTGTACGGAGCCCTCACCCGAGACGGGCTCGTAGGGGAGGTCGGTGCCGCCGCAGTGGGGGCAGTCGGGGGCGGGCAGGTGCACCCGCCGGGCGCAGGCCGTACAGCGTTGAATGACCAACTCGCCGCGACGGCAGGCTTCCCAGTAGGTGAGCGTGTCACTGGTCATCGATCGCCAAGCTAGCGCACGCTTGGTTTACTCACAAGATGTCGTCTTCCGCGGATCCGTCCGGGCCCGGCCCGCCCTCGGAGGGCCGGTCCGGGGAGGAGGGGCTCGGGTCCGGATCCGGCTCGCAGGAGGGGAGGGGGAGCCTCACGTCGCGGGAGCGCATGGCACTTTCGGGGACGGTGGTGACCGTCACCACCCGCCGGACGTACTCGCCGCACGCGGGGAGGCCGGCGAACTCCACGGTGACCTCGCGCGTGTAGTCGGTCCGGCCGGACAGCTCCAGCGTCTGGACGGCGCTGGTGAACCCCCCTTCGCCGCCGACGACCTTCTGGGCGGACCCCAGCTTCACGGTCACCGCCGAGGTGTCGCCGGTCCGGACGCGGAAGCGGACCGTGGTGCCGTCGAAGGAGACGATGTCCACGCTCTCGACCGAGGGGGCCGGGCACGGTCCGCCCCTGACCTCCGCCGTGCGGGTCCGCGGGCCGCCGGCCGCCCGGGGCGAGGTGGAGACCGTGACACGCCGGTAGAGGGTCTGCCCGCAGGCCGGGGCGGTGAAGGCGTGCGGGACCGCCCGGGAGTAGGCGCCGGCCCCGGCGAGGGTGAGGCCGCGCGGGGGCGACTCGGTGAGCCGGTCGGGGGTCTGCCCCTCGGCGAACCCGACGGTCAGCACGACGTTCGCCGTGGTGGACGCCCGCAGGCCGATCGTGGCGCCGTCGGCGGTGATCCCGGTGATCGCCAGGTCGCTGACCGCGTGCGCGGGCGGCGGCGTCCCGGTGGGGGCCGGGGTCACCGTCCTCGGGGGAGTCCTCGACGGGGCCGGGG
>NZ_NGFP01000342.1 GCF_002149035.1 Streptosporangium minutum | reverse complement strand
CGGTGCAGGGTGGGCAGCAGCTCGACGCTGGCGTCCAGGCCGGGGGCGCTCTCCAGGGCCAGCACCAGGGCGATCCTGTCCTCGCCGAGGGCCTGGTCGATCTGGGCGCCGTCCAGGCAGAGCCGTACCGCGTCGGCGTTGCCCTCGGCCAGGGTGTGCGCGCACTCGATCATGCGCAGGGTCTGCCGGAGCGCTCCTTCGGGCCGGTACTGGTCGTCGATGAAGACCGGCAGCACCTGCACGTTCACCCCGCCCTCGTGGAGCTGGGGCAGCCAGCGCTCGCGGAAGAACGACGCCCACTGCCGCGGGGGTCGTGCCGTGACCGCCATCAGCAGGTCGTTGTGGGTATCGGCGACCACGGCGTCACGGTGGAGTTCAGCGGACACGGGCAGGCCCTTCTTCGCAGGTGGCTCTCGTCACGGACGACGCTATCGAGAGCCCGGGCCCGGTGTCCGGACGGGTCAGCGCGCGAAGCGGAACGCCGCCGGCCGGGGCGCCCTGGTGATCCGCCGGTAGACCGTCGTCGGGGCCGGCCAGTTGTTGGTCACCCGGCCCGCCGCGTTCTTGTACCAGCTCGTGCAGCCCGCCCCCCACACCATGGAGTCCATCGCCCGGTCCAGGCTCCGCCGCCACGCCTCCATCGCCTCGGGCCTGACCTCCATCGGTCCTCTCCGCGCGAGGTACGGCAGGCAGCGCATGATGTACCCGACCTGACACTCGATCATGAAGACGATCGAGTTGTGGCCGAGGTTGGTGTTGGGCCCGTAGAGCAGGAACAGGTTCGGGAAGTGCGGCACCGCGATGCCGAGGTAGGCCTCCGCCCCGTCCTTCCACTCCTCGCCGAGACGGCGCCCCTGACGGCCGGTGATGTCGATGGGGGCCAGGAAGTCGGTGCTCTGGAACCCGGTGGCGTAGACGATCACGTCAGCCTCGCGGAGGCCGGTGGCGGTCTCGACGCCCGCGGGGACGATCCGGGTGATCGGCTCGGTGACGAGATCCACGTTGGCGCGGGTCAGCGCGGGATAGAAGCCGCTGTCGATGATGACCCGCTTGCAGCCGACCGGGTAGCCGGGAGTCAGCCTGGCCCGCAGTCGCGGGTCCGGGACCTGGTCGCGCAGGTGCTCCAGGGCGCGCCTGCGCAGCAGCCCGGCGCTCCATCCGCCCGCGAGGGCCCGGTAGAGGGCGCCCTCGGCGTACCGGTAGACCCATTCGCGGTAGCCCCGCTGCAGGAACGGCATGTGGCGGAAGGCCGTCCGGGCGGTCTCGCCGAAGACGGCGTCCGGCTTGGGGATGACCCAGTTGGGAGTGCGCTGGAAGACGTCCACGTGCCCGGCGACCTCGGCCACCCGGGGGATGAGCTGCGCCGCCGACGACCCGTTGCCGATCACCGCCACCCGCCTGCCGGTCAGGTCCTGGGAGTGGTCCCAGCGGGCGGAGTGGAAGGCCGCGCCCCCGAAGGAGGGCATCCCCGGGATGTCGGGCAGCCGGGGGCGGTTGAGCTGCCCGACCCCTGACACCACCACGTCGAAGAGCTGCTCGCCGGCCGCCGTGCGCACCCGCCACCTGCCCAGCGACTCGTCGAAGGCGGCGGCCGTGACCTCGGTGTTCAGCCGGATCCGCGGGCGCAGGCCGTACTTGTCGGCGCACATCTCCAGGTAGCCGAGGATCTCCGGCTGCCCGGGGTAGCGGCGGGTCCAGCTGGCGTACCTCTCGAAGGAGAAGGAGTACAGGTGCGAGGGAATGTCGCACCCGGCCCCGGGATAGGTGTTGTCCCGCCAGGTGCCGCCGACCCCGGGCCCCTTCTCGAAGATCGTGTAGGAGCGGATCCCCGCCCGCTCCAGCCGTATGGCCATGCACAGCCCGCCGAACCCGGCACCGATGATCGCGACATTCGGACTCATACGCCAGCCCTTCGAGGTCAGGATCCACTTACATTAGGCGATCCGCCTGCGTTCGGACATAGGCCGGTAGTCTGCGCACGTGCCTACTCTTGCCGACGTCGTCCGAGAGCTCGAATCGACCTACGATCCCCGGTGGGCGGAGTCGTGGGACGCGGTCGGACTCGTCTGCGGGGACCCCTCTTCGGAGGTGCGCAGGGTCCTGTTCGCGGTGGACCCGGTGGCGGCCGTCGCGGACGAGGCCCTCCACTGGGGCGCCGACCTGATCGTCACCCATCACCCGCTCTACCTGCGCGGCACCACGAGCGTCGCCGCCACCACCTTCAAGGGCCGCCTCGTCCACACACTGATCAAGAACGACGTCGGCCTCTTCACCGCCCACACCAACGCCGACGTCGCCGACCCCGGAGTCTCCGACGCGCTCGCCCACGCCGTGGGCCTGACCGGCCCGCTCACACCCCTGCTGCCCTCGGCGGACGACCCCCGGCGCGGCCTCGGCCGCGTCGGCTCGCTGCCCGCCCCGCTCTCGCTGCGCGAGTTCGCCCGCCAGGCCGCCCGGGGGCTCCCCGGTACGGCGGGCGGCCTCCGGGTCGCCGGGGACCTCGACCGCGAGGTCCGGCGGGTCGCGGTGAGCGGGGGATCGGGAGACTCCCTCCTCGGTACGGCCCGCGCCGCCGGAGTGGACGTCTTCCTCACCGCGGACCTGCGCCACCACCCGGCGAGTGAGTTCATGGAGGCCCCCGACGGGCCCGCGTTGATCGACGCCGCCCACTGGGCCACCGAATGGCCCTGGCTGACCGAGGCGGCACGCCGACTGGCGTCCGGATTGGCCGGGAAGGGGATTACTGTTGAGACGCGCGTATCCGAGACGGTCACGGACGCCTGGAAGACAACAGCAGAGTGCGAGGATTTGAAGTGAAAGCAGCCCCGGCAGCCCAGAAGCGTCTGCTCGACCTGGCCGAACTCGACTCCGTCATCGACCGGCTGGCCCATCGTCGCCGCACCCTGCCCGAGCTGGCCGAGATCGACGAGATCTCCGCCCGCGTGGCGAGGCTCGCGACTCAGGTGATCTCGGCCGAGACCGAGGCGGGTGACCTGGCCCGCGAGCAGTCCAAGGCGGAGGCGGACGTCGACTCGGTCCGCATCCGCGCCGAGCGCGACCAGAAGCGCCTCGACTCCGGCCAGGTCTCCTCCCCGAAGGACCTGGCGAGCCTCCAGTCCGAGATCGCCTCCCTGAACCGCCGCCAGAGCGACCTGGAGGAGGTCGTGCTGGAGATCATGGAGCGCCGGGAGGCGGCCGACGCGCAGGTCACCAAGATCGCCGCTGAGCGCGACGGGCTCGTCGCCGCCCGCAGCGTCTCCGAGGACCGCAGGGACGCCGCCTTCGCCGAGATCGACAAGGAGAGCGCCGAGGTCAGGGGAAAGCGCTCGGAGGTCGTCGCCGACATCCCCGCCGACCTGCTGGCCCTCTACGAGAAGCTCCGGGACCAGTTCGGGGTGGGGGCCGCGATGCTGCAGGGCGCCCGCTGCCTCGGCTGCCGCACCAGCCTGTCCATCGCCGAGATCAACCGCATCAAGGCCGCCTCCCACGACGAGGTGATCCGCTGCGAGGAGTGCCGCCGGATCCTGGTCCGCACCGCAGAGTCAGGCCTGTGACCTCCTTCGTCATCGAGGCCGACGGCGGGTCCCGGGGCAACCCCGGACCCGCCGGCTACGGTGCGGTCGTCAAGGACGCCGCCGACGGCCAGGTGCTGGTCGAGACGGCCGAGGCGATCGGCACCCAGACCAACAACGTCGCCGAGTACCGCGGGTTGATCGCGGGCCTGCAGTCGCTCCTCGCCCTGGCGGGCGACGGCGCGGTCGTCGAGGTCCGGATGGACTCCAAGCTGGTCGTCGAGCAGATGGCCGGCCGCTGGAAGATCAAGAACGAGGGGTTGCGCCCGCTCGCGCTGGAGGCGGGCACCCTCGCCCGGCGTCTCAGGGTCACCTGGCAGTGGATCCCCCGGGAGAAGAACAAGGACGCCGACCGGCTGGCCAACGAGGCGATGGACGCCGCCGCCAAGGGCCGCCCCTGGCAGCCCAGCGGTTCCGCGGGCACGGGTTCGGCACGCACGGGTTCCGCGCGCACGGGTTCGACGGCCGCAGGTTCCGCGGGCGACGGCTCCCCGCTCACCGGCCCCTCCGAGGCCCGGGAGTTCGGCCTGTCCGACGCCTCGGCCGCCGAGGTCCCCGGCCGCCCTGCCACGGCTGCCGCCCCGCTCGCCGCGCAGGACTCCCTTCTCGACCTCATCGACGCCGATGCCGTCTCATCGGACCAGGACGTCTCATCGGACCAGGACGTCTCATCGGACCAGGACGTCTCATCGGGCCAGGCGGCGGTGCCCGGGACCACGGGCACCGGCTGGCGTGCGCCCACGACCGTGGCGACCTCGCTGCTCCTGCTCCGGCACGGCGAGACCCCGCTCTCGGTCGAGCGCAGGTTCTCCGGGCTCGGCGACCCGGAGCTCACCCCCAACGGCATCGCCCAGGCGGAAGCCGCCGCGGCCAGGCTGTCGCGCGAGCCGTACGGCATCCAGGTGGTCGTCAGCTCACCCCTCAAGCGCGCCCGCGCCACCGCCGAGATCGTCGCAGCCCGGCTCGGGCTGGAGGTGGTCGTCGAAGAAGGACTCCGGGAGGCCGACTTCGGCGACTGGGAGGGCCACACGTTCACCGAGATCCAGCGCCGCTGGCCGGACGCGCTCGCCGCGTGGCTGGCGGACCCGTCCGCCGCGCCGCCGGGTGGGGAGAGTTTTGGGGTGGCGGCGCGGCGGGTCCAGGCGACCGGGGACCGGCTGGTCGAGCGTTACGAGGGCAGGACGGTCCTCGCCGTCTCCCACGTCACGCCGATCAAGATGCTGCTCCAGTCAGCGCTGCTGGCTCCCCTCGCCGCGCTGTACCGCATGCATCTCGATCTGGCAGCCCTGTCCCTGATCGAGTATTACGCCGATGGGCCCGCGGTGGTCAAAGCGTTCAACGACACCTCGCACCTGCGCTGAATCGGCACTTCCCACCGACGACCCGTGTGCGCGGGGGTGGCATGCCCTCCGTCCCCCGCGCACACGCGGCGCCCGTCCGACCTGGTGATCGGTCGTGCTCTCATCGGTCGTCCCCCGGGCGCTCGTGCCCCCCGGGGCCGTGTGATCCCCATTCCACCGGAGATGACTTGCCGCTCGGTTGGAGACCACTTGGGAGCCGATAGGCTTGTGGTCACGGCGGACGAGCCGGCCGGGCGGCCGCGTCGGGTCTCTTCGGAGGCCCGCCGAGGAAGGTCCGGGCTCCACAGGGCAGGGTGGTCGGTAACGCCGACCCGGGGCGACCCGCGGGACAGTGCCACAGAGAACAGACCGCCTCCCGCAAGGGAGGTAAGGGTGAAACGGTGGTGTAAGAGACCACCAGCGCCCACGGTGACGTGGGCGGCTAGGTAAACCCCACCCGGAGCAAGGTCAAGAAGGGACGCTCCCCGGAGCGTCCCGCGCGCGACGTTTGAGGGCTGCCCGCCCGAGCCGCGCGGGTAGACCGCTTGAGGCCGCCGGCAACGACGGCCCTAGATGGATGGTCGCCCCTTCACGCAAGTGAAGGACAAAACCCGGCCTACAGGCCGACTCGTCCGTCCTCCCGCCGCCGACCTGCGGCGGAGTGGTCATTCCACTTCCCTGTTCCGTCCCTGTTCCGCCGGAGCGGTAGCGGTCAAGGTTTCCACCGCACCCCGGCCGAGGTCTTCATCGTCTGGGAGCAGGCGCCCGTACGTGTCCATCGTCTCGAAAATCGTCGCGTGACCAAGCCGCGACCGGATCACCTTCGGGTTGAGACTCGCCTTGGTTCAGACCCGACGCGTAGAAGTGTCGGAGACCATGAAGTCGGGTGCCCTCCGGTAGGGGTCCCGGTAGTAATGAAGAAATTTCCAACGGATATGCAGATCGGAGTCCCTGTCAGGGACCCGGGCACAGTCTGAAAGATGAAGCGCCGACCTGCATATCCATTGTTTCCTGCGCCGTTACTACCCGTAACCCCCAGCAACTGGGCACTTCCGGCTCGGCCCTCCGCTCCCGAAGCTGGCCCCAGCCCCAAGGTAGCTATGTGAGTGATCACGATTGCGGTTCGTGATCGCGCCGTGGATTCTGAGCCTCTCACGCGCCGGATCGCCGCGGCTTGCGGCTGATCGCGGCTCGCGGGTAGGTCAGGCCGAGGTGGGCCACCGGCGAGTTGTTGAGGTAGTCGCCCCAAGCACAGCCCGTGGAGTGGGGGCAGGTCTCCAGCCATGTGTTGCAGTGCCGGCAGAGCAGGCCGCGGACCTGGAGGCCGGCGGGGTCGTGGTCGACGAACACGCCGATCGTGCTGTGGCACGCGTGCCAGGCCGGGCCCAAGGCCGCGATCAGCGCTTTGATGATCGGGCCGAGGATCGGCCCCTGGAACGGAGGCCACCGCACGCTGTCTTGTTCGACGTTCAACGAGGTAGACGTCCGTCAGCCCAGGCAGAACTCGTTGCCCTCGATGTCCTGCATCACGAGGCACGACTCGTTTTCTTCATCGGCAGGCAGGAGCCGCACGCGTACCGCGCCGAGCGGGATCAGCCGCGCGCATTCGGCCTCAAGGGCTGCCAGGCGTTCCTCACCCACTAGCCCGGTGCCGACCCGCACGTCAAGGTGCAGCCGGTTCTTGACGACCTTGCCTTCGGGAACGCGCTGGAAGTACAGCCGCGGACCCGCGCCCGAGGGATCGCTGCATGCGAACCATGAATCCCGCTGCTCAGTCGGCAGTGTGCGATTGAAGTCGTCCCAACTGGCAAAGCCCTCTGGTGGCGGCGGCGCGACGTACCCCAGCACCTCGCACCAGAAACGAGCAACGCGCTCAGGTGATGCGCAGTCGAAGGTGACTTGAATCTGCCTAACTGATGCTCCCATGGACCAATTCTCCCATTGGTTGCCATACGGCCGATCAGAGCAACTGTCCTTGATCCACGGTTACGACGTCATCCTCAGGGTGTCGGGATTAGAAGATTTAACGACACCCTCTGACTCGACCCCGCAAGCCCTCACGAAAACCGGACACCGAGCCACGAACCGTGACGTCGGATGGCTGGTTCCGCACACGAACTGACGACAGGATTTTCCGACAGGAAAACCGGGCGCCAACCCTTCCCGAGGAGAGCCCGGTGCAGATCGTCTACTCCCGCGTCTCCACCGCGACCCAGTCCCTGCCGCGGCAGCGCCACATCCTCACCGAGGCCGGCCTTCTCATGCGCACCGAAGGCGTCGCCGAGGGATTCCGGCCTACCGACGGCGTCCTCCTCTTCGAGGACCCCGCCACCACCTCCGAGATCCCCGCCCTCGACCGGCCCGCGTTCGGCAAGATCGCCGCCAGGGCGCACCCCGGCGGCACCCTGACGGTCTCGGAGCTGTTCCGGCTCTGCCGCGACCTGCTCGACATCCACGCCGTCCGCAACTGGTGCCAAGCCCGCGGCGTCGCCCTGCGCGTCCTGTCCGGACCGCTGTCGAACTTCCACGACCTCGCCGCAGGCGACGCCACCACCGCCGTCATCATCAACGTGATCACCGCCGTCGGCCAGTTCCAACGTGACATCCAGAACGAGCTCACCGTCGAGGGGATCGCCGCCGCCGAGGGCGAAGGCCGCTACCGCGGCCGGCCGCCCGCGCTGGACGGTGACCGGCGCGAGGACGTGCGGGCGGCCTTCCGCGAGGGCGCCTCGATCGCGGCCCTGGCACGGGCTCATGGGGTGAGCCGGGCGGCCGTGCGAACCGCCCTGGCCGACCTACTACCCGGCCAGGGCGTCCCGCCCCGGCCATCGGCGTGATCGACGGGAAGGGTCAGGCGAACAGGTCGAGGTCAAGACGGCGACCCATGTCGATGTCGATCGTGCCGTACAGGTTGGCGTTGGACCAGAACAGTGGCGAGAGTCCTCGTTTGTCGGCGTCGGTCAGCTTCTTCTGCCAGGCAGGGTCCTTGAGGACGGACTGGACAAGCAGGGTGTTGATGAAGACCAGCGCCGACTGGAGCAGGTGCAGGCTGAGCATGGAGACGGGCGTTCCCCCTTGAATGTGGACACCTTGGAGACTGGATCTTGAGGTCCAGGGGAAGAGATGTCACTGATGGTGATGAAGAACTACCCGCCCGAGTTCAAGGCCGACGCGGTCGCGTTGGTCTTGTCCAGGCCGGACCGGACGATCACGTCGATCGCGAGGGACCTGGGGATCAGCCGCGAGACGCTGCGGTTGTGGGTACGCGCTGCGCAGATTCGGGGTGAGGGCGCTCCAAATGCGACGGGGCGTGTCGCTGCTACCGGTAAGCGGGCGCTGTCGGGGCACATACCCTCGGACG
>NZ_NGFP01000341.1 GCF_002149035.1 Streptosporangium minutum | reverse complement strand
GTGTGGACGCTGGGCGTGGGCCACGGATCCCTGGATTCGTCCCTGGGGCTGATGGACTTCACCCGCGCCGACGACCCGTTCACCGCTTCGATCAAGGGCGCGCTGCTGGTCGCGCTCGCCGTGATCGGCGTGGCCGTCGCGCCCCGGACGTCCCCGGGCCGGCTCAGGGCCCTCACGGCGGGGGCGGCGTTCGCGCTGACCGCCGGTCTGGCCGCACCGGTCTGGCCGCTGCTCCCGGCCGGCTGGTGGGCCGTCCCGCACACCGTCGCGGCACTGGCCGTCGCGGTGGCCGCCCTCCGCCTGCCCGGTCTGAACGATCCCCGGGTCCGCTCGGCCGGCGCCGCCTCCGCCGCGACGCTGGCCGCGCTCACCGCGCTCCCGTTCCTCCCCGCGGTGGCTTCCGCCCTGCTCACGCCGTTCAACCGGCTGGGCAGCGTCTGGTCGAGTGCCGGCGGGGCCGCCGGAGACCGGTGGATCCCGCCGTTCCCCGAGGGAGTGGTCGTGCTGGGGCTGCTGGCGGTGGCCTCGGTGGCGATGGCCCGCCGGGGACACGCGGCCCTGCGGCCCGTCGCTCTGGCCGTCGGCACGGTCGCGGTGGCCGTCGCCCCGGTCGCGTCCGGCTGGAGCCGCGCGGCGGATCTCGCGGTCCTGCTGGCTCTGGCCGTCACGCTCGTCGCCTGCCTGACCCTGGCCCGGCGGCCGCGATGGGCGGGAGCCTTCACGGTGGCGGCCGGGTCGGTCGCCGCGCTGGCGGTGGCCACCGCGCTCGCCGAACGGACCACCACGTACGCGGCGCTCGCCGTCCTGCTTGCCGCGTGCGGCCTGGCGGTGTTCACCGCCCGGGTGCCGTGGGCGGCGGCGGCCGCCCTGGTGATGGCCGTACTGGCGGCGACCGGCCTGATCTGGGCGGTGTCCGTCGGGACAGGATGGCAGCCGGTGCGTGAAGGACTTTCGCTGGCCCTGGCGATCGGCGCCCTGCCTGCCGGTCTCCTCGCCCTCCGCCGATGGCCCGTCGCGGCTGCGGTGTCCGCGCCGCACGGGGCGGCAGGGGGAGCGGCCGCGGGACCCGTGGCCGACGGGCCCGTCGCAGAAGGGCCCGCGGTGGAGGGGCCCGCCGTGGACGGGCCCGCCACGGAGGGAGGCGACGATCCTCGGAGGCTGACGGGGTTGGTGCTGGGCACCGTGCTCGCCGCGCCGGCGCTGCTTCCCGTGCATGCCGCCCTCGTTGAGATCCTCGGGTTCTACCGTCCCCTCGCGCTGCCGTGGACCCCTCTGCCCGCCTCCGGCGGCCGCCACCCGCTCCTCATCGTGATCACGATTCTCGTCGCGGCCGCGGCGGTGCTGCTCTCCTGGCAGGTCGCCGGGCGCAGAGGCGTGCTCAGGGCCGGAGCGGCGGCCTGGCCGGTGGCGCTGACGGCCCTGCCCGTATCGGTGGGCCTGCCGTACGGGCTGGAGGTGGGGCTGTTCGTCGCGGGGCTCGGCCCGTCGGCGTGGATGGCCGCGCGGAGCCGTACGGACTGGGCGTGGGGCGGTGTGGCGGCGCTGTGGACGGCTTCGATCGCGCTCTCCTGGGCGCTCATGAGCAGGCCCGCCACGCTGGTCGTGCTGCCGGTGACGGCGGTGATCGCGGGCCTGGCCGCCTTCCACGGACGGGCGAAGGCCGTACGGGTCGCCGGGGCCGCGCTGGCGACGTCGCTCGTCGGCGGGGAGGCTCTCGCCGCCGGGTTGGCGCTGGAGTGGCCGGTACGGCATGCGGCGTTCGGCGTGCTCGCGGTGGCCTGCCTGGCGGCGGCGGTGGCGGGCGGGTTCAGGACGGCGGTGTTCGCGATCGGGGCGGAGACGGCCGGGTACGCCCTCGCGGCCGTGGGCCTGTCGCTCGGTGCCGCCGACCTGCCGCTCGCCGCGCTGGCCTGCGCGGTCATCGGCGTGCTGATGGCCGGTACGGCGCTGCGGCCCGACCGGCGGTGGGCCGGATACGTGGGGACCGGCTTCCTGCTGGTGGCCTCATGGCTGCGGCTGCTCGCCTCCGACATCACCGTCGTCGAGGCCTACACGGTGCCGTTCTCGCTGGTCCTGCTGGCGTTCGGCTGGTGGCGGGCCAGGAGCCGCGAGACCTCCTCGTGGGTCGCCTACGGGTCCGGCCTCGCCTCCACCCTGCTCCCCAGCATGATCGCGATGCTCGCCGGCACCGGTTGGGTCCGGCCGCTGCTGCTCGGCGCGGTCTCGCTGACCGTGCTGCTGGCCGGAGCCCGTCTCCGGCTCCAGGCCCCCGCGCTGCTCGGCGGCCTGACCCTGGCCGCCGTCGCCCTGCACGAGCTGGCGCCGTGGATCGCGCAGGTCGTCGTGCTGGTGCCGAGGTGGGTGCCGATGGCGGCCGGCGGGCTGCTGCTCGTCGTGGTCGGTGCGACCTACGAGGCGAGGCTGGGGGACGTGCGCCGGCTGCGGGCGGCCGTCGGCCGGATGCGTTGAGGCCGGCCGTCGATCCCGCCCCGCCGGTCGCACCCGGTGATCTCATACAGGAAGTCCCAACCCGCGAGGGCGGGAATCCCCGTCTTCAGCCGTGGGGAGGGTGTCGACTCGCGGGTCTCGCCGCGGTGAGCCCCGTCCGAGCGTGCAGGGAGCTCTGCAGCAGCTGCGGGCCTTCGCGGGCACCGACTTCGCCCCGTCCGAGCGTTCAGGGAGCCCTGAGCCGTCGTCGGGACCGCCGGGCCGGGACGGTCCCCGGCCCGGCGGTCCGTTCTCACGGCATCCGGCGGTCCTTGCCCACCGCGCCGGACGGGAAGGGGCCCACCGGCGGCGTGGCCGACTGCGTCGGGTACAGGTCGGCGAGCGACCTGGCGATCGGCCTGGTACGGCGGTAGGCCACGACGACGACCCTGCCGTCGGCGCACGCGCCCCGTTCGTCGCAGGCCTTGACCGGCACCTGGTGGACACCCGGCCTGATGGCCCTGGCGACCACCGTCCCGCGAGGGCGGACCGTCACGTTCAGCCACGGCACCGGGGCGGTCGCGCTGTAGGTCACCTCTCCGCCCTCGTGGTCCACCGAGGTGAGGGAGCCGTCGAGGGGCTGTCCCACCGATCCGGACAGCACCAGGTACGGCACGGTGGGCGGCTGGTTCGGCAACGAGCAGGAGGTCGACACCGAGTCGAGGAAGTTGCCGTAGCTCGGCCGTCCCGTCCCGGACGAGACCGAGACGAACTCCACCCGGGTGACCCGCTGTCCCCGGGGGACGGTGTAGCTGCCGCCGTAGTGGCCCCAGGTGTCGCCTCCGTCGGCGATGTCGGGCGAGTCCTGCCCCTCCGGAACCTGCACGACGCCCCCGATGCGGACCCGCATGACGTCCTGGCTGCCCTGGGTCCTGGTCCGCCCCCGGTGCGCCAGGCTCCAGTCGATCGTGGAACCCGGCAGGGTCCGGACGTCCTGGTAGAGGGTGGACACCGAGGTCCCGTTCAGCTCGGCGAACTGGTCGCCGGTGTCCGGCGGGACGGTGAAGTCCATCGGGTCGGCGTGGTTGCCCGCCCCCCAGATCTCGATGAGACCGTCACCCGACGACGTGCGCCAGCCGGGGACGTCCTTGCGCAGGTGCCCCTGCCCGCGCAGACCGCCGGGCTCCTCGAAGCCCCCGTTCACCACCGCGCACGGCTCCGCCTCGGCGGCCTCCGCAGCCTCCGCGGCTTCGGCGGCGGAGACCGGCTGGGCGGCGAGGGCGGAGACGGAGGCGGCGGCCAACGACGCCGCGACGCCCAGCAGAAGAACACGCGGGGACCTCTGAGCCCCGGCATGTGACCTTTTCATTTGTTTCCCCCGAAACGAATGTCCGCAGCGCGGTTCCGCGTGCGGGCGTATTAGCGTATTCCCTGCTCGGGGCAGGTAAAGCTTGCCTACATATGGTTACGATTACTAACGAGACGGGGCATCCCTCTTCTCCTTCGGAGGGGATTGCCGTTAACTGTCGACTATGCGCGTCCTGGTGACCGGAGCGTCCGGGTTCGTTGGCTCACACACGGTTGCCGCACTCGTCGCCGCCGGACACGAGCCGCTCCTCCTGGTGCGCAATCCGGGAAAGGCGCGAAAAGTCCTGGCCGATGTCGGGGTCGACGGCGCGGCCCCCCTGCACGAGGCGGATATCCGTGACGCGGAAGCCGTACGGAACGCGCTCGAAGAATGCGAGGCGGTCATTCACGCCGCCGCCGAGATCGGGGTCGTCAGCCCCGCCGGCGACCTGGCGGGGACGAACGTGGCCGGGCTGAAGAACGTCCTCGGCCAGGCCGCCGCGCTCGGCCTCGACCCGATCGTGCACATCTCCACCGTCGCGGTCTTCGTGCCGCCGGCCGGGCCCCTGATCACCGCCGAGAGCCCGCTGTCCGCCCCCAGGAACGCCTACGGCAGGACCAAGGTCTCCGGCGAGCGCTACGCCAGGCGGCTCCAGGAACGGGGAGACCCGGTCACCGTCGTCTACCCGGGCGGGGTCGCCGGGCCGTACCAGCCCTCGCTCGACGCGCTCATGGACGGGCTGCGCGCGGGGCTGGCGCAGGGCTGGCCGATCACCGCGGGCGGCGTCTGCGTCCTCGACGTCCGCGATCTGGCCACCGCGCTCGCCCGTTGCCTGGAGCCGGGGCGCGGGCCGCGCCGGTTCATGCTCGGCGGGCACCACCTCACCTGGGCGGAGCTCGCCGACGCCTGCGACGAGGCGACCGGAGGACGCTGCCGCCGCTTCAGGGTCCCCGCCGCCGCGCTGCGCGGCGCGGCGGCCGTGCTCGACGCCGTGAAACGGATCAGGCCGATCGACTACCCGCTGACCAGGGACGCCGCCGAGATGATGGTCACGATGGTGCCGACCCTCGACGCCCCCACCCTGGAGGCGCTGGGGATGAGCCTGCGTCCGGTCCGGGAGACCATCGCCGACTCGCTGCGCTGGCTCGCTGAGGAAGGGCATCTCGCCCCTGGGAAGGCCGGCGTGCCGGCCGGTAAGGTCGCGCGGTGAACATCGGGATCGTCGGTGCGGGAATCGTCGGCCTGGCGGTGGCCAGGGAGGTGGCGCGGACCCGCGGCGCCACGGTGACCGTCCTCGACAAGGAGGACCGCGTCGGAGCCCACCAGACCGGGCACAACAGCGGGGTCGTCCACGCGGGGATCTACTACCAGCCGGGTTCGCTCAAGGCCCGGCTCTGCCGCGAGGGCGTGGCCCTGCTCCGGCAGTACTGCGCGGAGCACCACATCCCCTACGACGAGGTGGGCAAGCTCGTCGTCGCCTCCACCGCGGCCGAGCGGCCGGGGCTGCGGAAGATCGCCGAGCGCGCCCGCGCCAACCAGGTCCCCGGCATCGCCGAGCTGGACGCGCTGGCGCTGCGCGAGGTCGAGCCGCACACCGTCGGGGTGGCCGCGGTGCACTCCCCGCACACCGCGATCGCCGACTTCCCCGCCGTCGCCCGCCGTCTGGCCCTGGACGTGGAGGAGACGGGCGGTTCGGTACTGCTCTCCCACCCGGTCCGCGCGCTGCGGGAGACCGCGAGCGGGGTGGAGGTGCTGGCCGGGTCGCGCAGGCTGCGCTTCGACCGGCTGATCGTCTGCGCCGGGCTGGGCACCGACACCGTCGCCCGGATGGCCGGGGCCGCCGGCGACGTGCGGATCGTCCCCTTCCGCGGGGAGTACTACGCGCTGGCCGGCGCGTCGAAGGACCTGGTCCGCGGGCTGATCTACCCGGTCCCCGACCCCCGCTACCCGTTCCTCGGCGTGCACCTGACCCGCAGGATCGACGGCGAGGTGCTGGTCGGCCCCAACGCGGTCATGGCGCTGGCCCTGGAGGGTTACTCCTGGGGTGACGTCGATCTCACCGACCTGCGCCGGATCCTGGCCTGGGAGGGCACCCGGCGGCTGGCGGCCAGGCACTGGCGGACCGGGGCGCGGGAGGTGCTCGGCTCCATGGCGAAGGGGTCCTTCCTGGCGGCCGCGCGCCGCTACGTGCCCGAGCTCACCAGGGCCGATCTGGTCAGGACCGCCGGGGGAGTCCGGGCCCAGGCCGTGGCCAGGGACGGGAGCATGCTCGATGATTTCGCGATCGACGTGCACGGCCGCGTCACGCTGGTGCGGAACGCCCCCTCGCCGGCGGCGACGTCGAGTTTGGCAATCGCCAGGCATATCGTGGGGTTAACCTCTGTGTTGACCCGTTAACTGCTTTTTCATGTGGGCGAGTGAAGATAAAACCCGTGACCGATTCACCCGAAGCCCGCCTGCTGATCGTCGAGGACGAGCCCAACATCCTCGAACTGCTGGCCGCGAGCCTGCGATTCGCCGGGTTCGGGGTGAACACGGCAGGCAACGGCACGGACGCCGTCGCCGCTGTTCAGCGTCACCGCCCCGATCTCATCGTGCTCGACGTGATGCTTCCCGACATGGACGGGTTCGACGTCGTGCGACGCCTGCGCGGCGGCGGCACCGACACGCCGGTGGTCTTCCTCACCGCCCGTGACGCCACCGAGGACAAGATCCGCGGGCTGACGGTGGGCGGGGACGACTACGTGACCAAGCCGTTCAGCCTGGAGGAGGTCGTGGCCCGGATCCGGGCGGTGCTCCGCCGTACCGGCGCGGGAGACCTGCTGGCCCGGCCGCCCCGGCTCACCTTCGCCGACATCGAGCTCGACGAGGAGAGCCACGAGGTGTGGCGCAGGGGCAGGGCCGTGGCGCTGTCGCCGACGGAGTTCAAGCTCCTGCGCTACTTCATGGCGAACGCCGGCCGGGTGCTGTCCAAGGCCCAGATCCTCGACCACGTGTGGGACTACGACTTCCGGGGCGACGTCGGGATCGTGGAGTCCTACATCTCCGTGCTCCGCCGGAAGATCGACAACGCCGACCCCCGGCTGATCCACACCCTGCGCGGAGTCGGCTACGTCCTCCGCCTCCCACCTGCCCCATGACCATGAACGGGACCCCGCTGCGGGTGAAGCTGATCGCGGTCATCCTGGTCCTGCTGGCCATCGCGCTCACCCTCATCGGCATCGGCAGCGTCTCGATCATGCGCGGTTACCTGATCGACCGCGTGGACAGCCAGATGGACCTGACCACCGACGCCACGCTGCGCCGCCTGCACCGCGGAGCCGTCACGCTGATCGGCAAGCCGCTCCCGGCCGACACCAGGCTGGTGCTCCGCAACGCCAAGGGCGTGACCGTCCTCCAGCTCAGCGGCGTCGACGTGGAGGGCAAACCCGACCTGCGGGTGCCCGTCGGCCAGGGGCCCGGACTGTTCGAGAGCGGCGAGTGGCGGGTCCGCGTCGCCCCCCTGGACAACGGCAGAACCCTCCTCGTGGCGGTGGACATGGTCGAGGTCCGGCAGATCGTCGGCCAGCTTGCGCTGGTGGAGCTGCTCGGCGGAGGCGGGCTGATGCTGACACTCGCCGGGGTGGGCGTGATGATCATCCGGCGGAGCCTGCGCCCGCTGGAGGAGATCGAGCGCACCGCGCAGGCCATCGCCGCCGGAGACCTGAGCCGCCGCGTTCCCGACGCCGATCCGCGCACCGAGGTCGGGCGCCTCGGCCAGTCGCTGAACGGCATGCTCGCCCAGATCGAGACCGCCTTCCAGGCCAGGTCGGAGTCGGAGACGTCGGCCCGCCGCTCCGAGGAGCGCATGCGCAGGTTCGTCGCCGACGCCTCGCACGAGCTCCGCACGCCGCTGACCTCCATCCGCGGTTTCGCCGAGTTCTACCGGCAGGCGCCCGACATCGACGCCGCGCCGCTGATGCGCCGGGTGGAGTCCGAGGCGGTCCGGATGGGCCTGCTCGTCGACGACCTGCTGATGCTCGCCCGGATGGACCAGCAGCGGCCGGTGGCCATGCGCCCGGTGGACCTGCTCGCCATCGCCGCCGACACCGTCCACGACGCCCGCATCCTCGCCCCGGCCCGCGAGATCACGCTCTCGGTGGACGGCGCCGCGCTCATCATCTCCGGTGACGAGGTACGGCTCCGCCAGGTCGTGGGCAACCTGATGACGAACGCGCTCACCCACACGCCGGACCGCACCCCCGTGCACATGGCGCTCTCCRCCCGGGACRGCATGGCCGTCATCGAGGTGGCCGACGAGGGCCCGGGACTCGACGCCGAGCAGTGCGAGCGCGTCTTCGAGCGGTTCTACCGCGTCGACTCGGCCCGTGGCCGCCGGGCGCCCGAGGACGGCGGCAGCGGGCTCGGCCTGGCCATCGTCGCGGCCATCGTCGACACCCACGGCGGCACGGTCGACGTGGAGTCGGCGCCGGGCGAGGGCTCGACGTTCCGGGTCGCCCTCCCCCTGGCC
>NZ_NGFP01000340.1 GCF_002149035.1 Streptosporangium minutum | reverse complement strand
GGACCGAGCGCTTCGAGGCCGACGCCACGCCGGCCGTGCGGGCCCCCAGGGCCGGGGGAGGGGCCGTCAGCGTCCGTCACGGGCCTCGGCGTAGCGGGCCCGCACGGCCGGCGTGGCGTCGGCCTCGAAGCGCTCGGTCCCGCCCCTCTCCCAGACCGGGGGCTCGGCACCGCCGCCGAGCAGCCAGGCGGCCTGCCTCGCCGCGCCGTCGGCGACGTACTCCCCCGGTTCGGGCACGACCACGGGCCGCCCGAAGACCGCCGGGGCGATCCGCCGTACGGCCTCCGACCGGGCGCCGCCCCCGATGAGCAGCACCCGGGCCGGGTCCAGCCCCAGGGCGTCGAAGGCGTCGGCCATGTGGCAGAGCAGGCCCTCCACCGCCGCCCTGGCCAGGTGGGCGGGGGTGGAGGTGCCCAGGGTCAGGCCGTGCAGCGACCCCGTGGCGTCGGGGAGGTTCGGGGTCCGCTCCCCCTCCAGGTAGGGCACGCAGACCAGCCCGCCCGCCCCCGCGGGGGCTTCAAGGGCGAGCCGCCCGAGCCTGTCGAGGTCGACCCCGAGCAGCCGGGCGGCGGCGTCGAGCACCCGTGCCGCGTTGAGCGTGCACACCAGCGGCAGGAACCGCTCGGTGGCGTCCGCGAACCCGGCCACGGCGCCGCTGGGGTCGGCGCTCGGGACGTCGGCGACCGCGAACGCCGTCCCCGACGTCCCGAGCGACACGACCACGTCTCCCGGCAGTGCCCCGACCCCGAGGGCCGCGGCCATGTTGTCCCCCGTCCCGGGCGCGAGCCGGACCGGCCCCCGGCCGCCGCGGGGGACGTCCAGCTCGCCCGCCTGGTCGCGGGGGCCCAGCACGCGGGGCAGCCCGGGGACGGCGCCGAAGGCCGCCTTCAGGATGTCGGTCCGGTAGGAGCCGGTCGCGGGCGACCAGTATCCGGTCCCGGAAGCGTCGCCCCGGTCCGTGACGAACTCCCCGCCCAGGCGCCACGTGAGCCAGTCGTGCGGCAGGCACACCCGCGCCGTACGGCGGGCGTTGCCGGGCTCGTGCTCGGCCAGCCAGCGGAGCTTGGTCACCGTGAACGACGCGACCGGCACGCTGCCGACCGCCTCGGCCCACTTCAGCGGACCGCCCAGCTCCTCGACCAGGTCCCGGGCGGCCCCGGCGGAGCGGGTGTCGTTCCACAGCAGCGCGTCCCGCACGACGGCGCCGGACTCGTCCAGGCAGACCATGCCGTGCTGCTGTGCGCCGACGCTCATGGCCTCGACGCCGTCCAGCCCGCCCGCCCGCGCGAGCGCCTCCTGGAGCGCCGTCCACCAGGCGGCCGGGTCGACCTCGGTCCCGTCCGGGTGGGCCGCGCGCCCCTGCCGCACCAGGGCGCCCGTCTCGGCGTCCCTGATCACCACCTTGCAGCTCTGGGTCGACGAGTCGACCCCGGCCACGAGGGTCATCCGCGGACCCCGAGGAGGTGCTCCAGGGCGAGCTGGTTCAGGCGGGAGAAGTGGAAGCCGCGCGCGGCGGCCCGGTCGACGTCGAAGTCGTCGCGGTGCAGGTCCTCCAGCGTCTCGCCGGGGGCCAGCGTGGGCTCGGACAGCTCGGCGACCCTGCTGGCGGCGAGTGCCTCGACGACCTCGGGGTCGGCGCGGTAGGCCTTCGCCTTCTCCCTGAGGATCAGGTAGGTGCGCATGTTGGCCGCGGCCGAGACCCAGACGTCCTCGGTGTCCTCGGTGCGCAGCGGCTTGTAGTCGAAGTGCCGGGGGCCGTCGTAGCCGCCGTTCTCCAGCAGGTCCACCAGGAAGAACGCGTTCTTCACGTCGCCGTGGCCGAAGACGAGGTCCTGGTCGAACCGGGGGCCGTGCTGGCCGTTGAGGTCGATGTGGAAGAGCTTGCCGTGCCAGAGCGCCTGCGCGACGCCGTGCGCGAAGTTGAGCCCGGCCATCTCCTCGTGGCCGACCTCGGGGTTGAGGCCGACCCGCTCGGAGTGCTCCAGCTCGTTGATGAAGGCGAGCGCGTGGCCGACGGTCGGGAGCAGGATGTCGCCGCGCGGCTCGTTCGGCTTGGGCTCGATGGCGAACCTGATGTCGTAGCCCTGGTCGATCACATAGGAGGTCAGCAGGTCCATGCTCTCCTTGTAACGGCTGAGCGCGGCCCTGATGTCCTTGGCGGCCCCCGACTCGGCGCCCTCGCGGCCACCCCAGCAGACGTAGGTAGTCGCGCCGAGCTCGGCGGCCAGGTCGACGTTGCGTATCACCTTGCGCAGGGCGTGGCGGCGCACGTCCCGGTCGTTGCTGGTGAACCCGCCGTCCTTGAAGACGGGGTGGGTGAACAGGTTCGTGGTGGCCATGGGGACCTTGAGGCCGGTCTCCGCCAGGGCCTTCTTGAAGCGCTCGACGGCCCTGTCCCGGTCCGGCTCGACGGCCAGCAGGTCGTCGTCGTGGAAGGTGACGCCGTACGCGCCGAGCTCGGCGAGGCGGTGGACGCTCTCCACCGGGTCGAGCGGGGCCCGGCTCGCGTCTCCGAACTGGTCACGGGCCTGCCAGCCGACGGTCCACAGCCCGAAGGTGAAGCGGTCCTCAGGCTTGGGCGTGTAGTCACTCATGGATGACCCTCCGATTTAATCCATTTTATGGACTTAATATGGGGCGAGGTGGTGGGATCGTCAAGAGGTGGGTGTTCCATGACGCAGGCCGTACGCCATGACTCGATGCGCGCCCGCAACCTCGGCGTGGTCCTCGGCGAGGTCCGGCGGAGCGGGCCGATCACCCGCGCGGCGCTGGCCGAGATCACCGGGCTGACCAAGACCACGGTGTCCAAGATGGTCGGCGACCTGCTCGGCGCGGGCATGGTGGCCGAGTCGGGCGCGCTGAGGGACGGGGAGCGGGGACGGCCGGGTACGGCGGTCGGCCTCAGCGGGCACCGGGTCGCGGCACTCGGCCTGGAGATCAACGTCGACTACCTGTCCGCGTGCGTCGTGGACCTCACGCTCTCGGTCCGGCTGCGCCGTACACAGGCTGTGGACAACCAGGCCGCTTCGCCTGTGGAAACTCTTGCTCACCTGCAAGAACTTGCCCACAGGGCTGTGGACGAAGCCCGTTCCGAGGGGCTGGCCATCGCCGGTTCCGCCCTCGCCGTCCCCGGCCCCGTGGACGACGGGCTGCTCCACGCCGCCCCGAACCTCGGCTGGCACGACGTGCGCGTCGGCGACCTGCTGGACTTCCCCGTGGCCGTGGAGAACGAGGCCAACCTGGCCGCGCTGGGCGAGCTCTGGTTCGGCTCGGGCCCGAGCGACTTCCTCCACGTGTCCGGGGAGATAGGCGTCGGCGCCGGCCTGGTGCTCGGCGGTGACCTGTTCCGCGGCGCCCGCGGCCTCGCCGGAGAGCTGGGCCACGTGATCGTCTCCCCCGACGGTCCCGCCTGCCGCTGCGGCGGGCGGGGCTGCCTGGAGCAGTACGCGGGCCAGGAGGCCCTGCTGCGGGCGGCCGGCCTGGACGGGGTGCCCGCGCTCGTGGCGGCCCTCCAGGCGGGCGAGCCCGGCGCGCTGCGCGCCTGCGAGCGCGCCGGGCGGGCGCTCGGCGTCGCCCTGACCTCCGCGGTCCACCTGATGGACCCCGGGACGGTCGTGCTGGGCGGCATCTTCGCCCCGCTGTTCCCGTGGATCCACGGTCCCGCCGGCGAGACGATGATCGCCCGGCTGGCCCGGATGCGCCACGCCGTCCCCGAGCTCACCGTCTCCCGGCTCGGCGGCGACGCCGCGTCCCTGGGCGCCGCCGGACAGGTCATCCACCGGATCATCGCCGACCCCGGCGCCCACCTGGCCGCGACCACCGCCCGGACGCCCCCCGGGCCGCGCTGATCCCCGGAAGGCCGCGCCTGTCGGCCGGCCCGGCTCCGGCCCGCGGCGATCCCCGGAAGGCCGCGACCACGGCCTGGATGAGGTCCGGAAGGCCGCGACCACGGGCCGGACGGGGGCCGGGAAGGGCCGGTTACAGGCCGGAAGGGTCCCGGCCCACGCTGATCTCCTCGGCGATCCGCCGGAGCCCGTGGTCGTCCAGGCCCGGCACGTTGACCAACCGCCGGCGGAGCACGGCGACCACCTGGGAAACGTCCGCCCCGGCGTGTCCCAACGCTACCTCGTGGACGGCCCTGAAGAGCAGGCGGTTCGCCTCGTGCTCGACGTCCGTCCCGGTCAGAGAAGCCTCCGCCATGTTGCGCACCCTCCTGTTGAGCCGAATGGTCGGGAGCAACCGTACGACGAGGGGCCGACGGGCGGCGGGAGGCCCGCTCAGGGGGCCGCCCTCTTCAGCAGCACCGCGCAGATCTCGGTGAGCCGGTGGAGCTGCTCGGGGTCGAGCAGGTCGAAGAAGCTCTGCCGTACCGCCTCGACGTGACCGGGAGCGGCGGCGGCGAGCACCGCGAACCCCTCGTCGGTGAGGACCGCCCAGCTCACACGCTTGTCGGCGGCACACCGCTCGCGCCGCACCCAGCCGCGCTCCTCCAGCCGGGCCACGGCGTGGGACAGCCGGCTCTGCGAGGAGTTGACCTCCGCCGCGAGCTCGCTCATCCGCAGCATGCGGTCCGGCGCCTCCGACAGCTTCACCAACACCGCGTAGTAGGCGTGCGGCATGCCGGAATCCCGCTGCAGCTGCCGGTCCAGCTCCTCCTGAACGAGCTGCGAAGCCGCCAGGAAGGTGCGCCAGGCACCCTGCTCGTCATCGTCCAGCCATCGCGTCACGGCCCCAGTTTACTTGAACTCTCAAGTATCGGGAGGTAATCTACTTGAGAGTTCAAGTTTCAGGGGAGGAACCATGCCGGTCCAGCGGCTCAACCACGCCGTCCTGTACGTACGCGACGTCGAGCGCAGCGTCGCCTTCTACGAGGAGGCCCTCGGTTTCAGAGTCGTCATGGGCATGCGGGGCGCCGCCTTCCTGCAGGCCTCCGGCTCCAGCAACGACCACGACCTCGGCCTGTTCGAGCTCGGCCCCCACGCCGGGGCGTCCGGCGCCGGCCGCTCCACCGTCGGCCTCTACCACCTGGCCTGGGAGGTGGACACCCTGGCGGAGCTGGAGCGGATCGCGCTCAAGCTCGGCGAGATGAACGCGCTGGTCGGCGCCTCGGACCACTCCACCACCAAGGCCCTGTACGCCAAGGACCCCGACGGCCTGGAGTTCGAGGTGTCCTGGCTGGTCCCGGCCGACCTGCTCACCGAGGAGGTGCTGGACGGGCGCAGCGGCATCAAGCCCCTCGACCTCGCCAGGGAGAAGGAGCGCTACGGCGCGCAGACCCGCGGCGGCCTCGGCGTCTCGATCCCCGTCTGACCGGCCCGGCCCCGGCGCCGCCTCCTGCGATCGGCCGCCGGGCGGCCTACTCCCGCGCGGCCTGCACGGTGTGCCACAGCAGGAGAGCGGTGGTCACCGGCCCCACGCCCCCGGGCACCGGCGTCAGAGCCCCGGCCCGCTCCGCCACGGCCGGGTCGACGTCGCCGACGAGGCCGCCGTCGTCGGTGGGGTTCGTACCCACGTCCACCACCACGGCCCCCGGCTTGACGTGCTCGGCCGTGATGAGCCCGGCCCGGCCGACGGCCGCGACCAGGATGTCGCCCGCCGAGGCCACGGCGGGCAGGTCGGCGGTGCGCGAGTGGCACACCGTGACGGTGGCGTGGCGGTCCAGCAGCAGGTGGGCCGCGGGCTTGCCGACGACCGTGGAGCGGCCGACCACGACCGCGTGGCGTCCGGCGAGCTCCACCCCGTGGTGCTCCAGGATCCGCACCACCGCCTCGGCGGTCGCCGGCGCGAAGGCGGGGAGCCCGGCCGCCAGGCGGCCGAGCGAGAGCGGGTTGGCCCCGTCCACGTCCTTGGCCGGGGCGATGGCGGAGGCGAGGTCCTCAAGCTTGGCACCCCCCGGAAGAGGGGTCTGCAGGATGATCCCGCTCACCTGGCCGTCGGCGCTCAGTGACTCCAGGCGCTCCCGGATCTCCGCGGCCGGCGCCTCCGGGCCCAGATCCACGACCTCGCACGCGATGCCGGCCTTGCCCGCCGCGGTCACGATGGAGCGCACATACCAGGCGCTGGACTCGTCGGCGGTGGCCGTGACCACCGCGAGCTTCGGGGGCCGGCCGGCGGCCGCGAGCTCGGCGGCCCGTTCGGCGGTGTCCGTCCGGATGGCGGCGGCGAGATCCCTGCCGGACAGGGGACGCGCACTCATCGGCTGATCTCCTCACGCCTGCCGGACAGGGGACGCGCACTCACCTGCTGATCTCCTCACGCACTGCGGCGGTAACCCTCTCGGCCCCGGCCGCGATCTCGTCCACGCCGGCCGCCCTGTCGGCCAACCCGGCGCGGACCTCCTCGTCCTTGATGCCGCCCAGGTTGACCTCGACGTTGACCCGGGCGGTGGTGGCCGCCGCCCGGGCGGCCTCCACGGCGGCGGCGACGTCGGTGATGACGTTGCGGTTGCCGACGGGCAGAAGCTCTCCGGCGAGTTCGACCAGCCGCCGCGCGGCGGCGATGGTCTGGGCCGGGGGCTCGGCGGCGGCGGCCAGCGCCCCGGCGATCGCCGCCGAGCGGGCGGCCTTCTCCTCGTCGGTGGCCTTGGGCAGCCGGTAGGAGTCGGTCACGGCGGTGAACGCCGCCGCGTCGTCCTCGGCGAGCCGGAGAGCGCGGTCCCGCAGGGCGTCCGCCTCGGCGAGGATCCGGTTGATCACCTGCTCGTGCCCGGCGTATCCGGGGCCGTCGCTGTAGCGGGCCACCATGCCCAGCAGCGCGGCGGCCTGGGCGGCGTGCAGGGCGGCCGACGCGCCCCCGCCGGGCGCGGGTACCCGGTCGGCCAACCGTTCCAGAAAGTCACTGATCGTCTGGTCGCGCATCCGCGCCTCCCCGGGCTGCCCAAGAGACCGGGGAGACCCCGATCTCTTGTTGATCACGTCGTGGACGTCACGTTACCGGGCTCGCGCGCCTTCCCCCCTCCCCGGGAGACGGCCACACCGGCGAGGCACAGCAGGCCGCCGGCGAGGGTCAGCCAGCCGGGGACCTCTCCGAGGACCGCCCAGGCCATCAGGACCACCAGGGCGGGGACCACGTAGGTCGTGGCGCCCATCTTGCCGGCGGTGGTGCGGGCGAGCGCGTAGGCCCAGGTGGTGAACGCCAGAGCCGTCGGGAAGACGCCCAGGTAGACGACGTTCAGCGTCGCCGGCAGCGGCGCGGCCGCGATCTCCGTGACGAGCGGGCCCGCGAACGGCAGGCAGGCGGCCGTCCCGACGAAGCAGCCGAACGTGGTGACCTGCAGGGCCGAGGCGTGCTTCAGCGCGGGTTTCTGGCAGACGACGCCACCGGCGTACGTCACCGCCGCGAGCAGGCACAGCAGGACGCCGACGATCGACGCGCGGCCGCCGTCGGACATCGAGATCCCCACCACGACGGCGCCGGCGAACGACACCGCCATCCCCGCCAGCAGACGAGGCGGGAACCCCTCCCTGAGCAGCCAGCCGCCGAGGAGCGCGATCAGCATCGGGCCGACGTTGACGACCATCGCCGCCGTCCCCGCGTCCACCTCCTGCTCACCCCAGTTCAGGACGACCATGTAGAGGCCGAACCACAGGATCCCCGAGCCCAGGATGCCGGGCCACGCGGCGCGCGGCGGCAGTCCCTCGCGTCGCACCAGCCAGATGACGCCGAGCACCACCGAGCCCGCCAGCAGCCGGCCCAGGGCCAGGGCGCCGGGGGAGAAATACTGCGCGGCGCTGCGGATGGCGACGAATGCCGAGGCCCACAGCACCACGGTGACGCCCGCCGCCAAGAGCGCCCGACGGTCCACGCGGGTCTCCGGCGCGATGATTTGCTCCATACGTGGAACTTTAGGGTCCGGACACTTCGCCCCTCGCCGAACTGTTCACAGTGAAGATCCACCGCGTGCGGGCGCCGGGATGGTGGCACCCCTGGGTTGGAGCACGAGGGAGGGGGTATGGCGTGCCCCCAGTCCGCCACCGCCTCTGAGGAGGGACGACATGTCTTTCAACCCGCTACAGGAGCGAGGCATCCCGCTCGACAAGCAGTTGCGCAACTGGCGTGAGCTGAACGTCACGCCGATCGATCCCGACCACAGCGATCCCTACACCCGCTGCCGGATCATCGCGATGAACGGCATCGAGGTGGAGGCGATCCTGTTCAGCCACCAGTTCAACCGGCACTGCCCCGACCCGGCCGTCAAGCAGCAGCTGGCCCGGGTCCGCTACATCGAGGCCCAGCAGCAAAAGGCGGTCAACTGGCTGCTGCCCGGGCTGGCCTCGGTGCTGGAGACCACGATCGCCTACGAGCAGGTCGCGGTCGACCTGACCGCCTGGGTGGCGCGGATGGAACCCGACCCCTACCTCAAGCA
>NZ_NGFP01000034.1 GCF_002149035.1 Streptosporangium minutum | reverse complement strand
CCGTTCATCCCACCCAACCCCCACAGACGGAGCCGGCCTCTTGATCGGGCCACGACACGGGCCGCCGTYCGGGGCGGGGGAAGAATGGGCCAGGAGTCACCCGGTTGACTCCTGGCAGGCGGGGCGGTGCGCGTCCCTCCAGATCCCACACCACCCCGCCCGTCTAACGGGCGCTTCCGGACAGCAACGCCGTCCAGGTCGCCCGAGCTTCAACGATGGGCATGGGAGAGGTCTCGTGGATGTCGGACCCGCCGTCGAGCTGGACCGTCCGCCGCAGGAACGCGCGGCCTCCGCCCACGCACAGCTCGTACACCGTGGCCCGGCACCAGCAGGTCCATGCGACCAGCCGCGCCCGCTCCAGCGACGGATACGGCCGCTGCCACACCAGCCGCACATGCACGCGTTGGAGCATCGCCACATGCGGGCTCATGCACTCATCCAGGACGATCACGGCAGGTTCTCCTTGGAGCGCTTGTGCTTCCTGCGGAGATCGCTGTAGCGGAAGGCGAGCCGGCGAGCGGCCCGAGCAGGGTCTATCGCCGGATGCCAGGCGTAGGTGAACCGCTGCCGTCGATCGTCCCAACCCGTGCGCCACCAGAAACGCTCTCCGTCGCACCAGACGACGAGGCCGATCCAGACCGACACCAGCGCCAAGCCGTGCCCGGCATGGACATCGGCCGGGATCTCGTGCCTGTCCAGGGCCTTACGGAGCTCCTCGGCCGCATCCACCGGTCCCGCATCACCAAGGAAGGCCGCGGTCATGCCTCGCCCCCTGCCGTGTCCGTCATCCGTCTTATGGCATCCAGGCCCCAAGGTCGGAACCGTCCGAGGGGAGCGGTCAAGCTTGAAAGCTTCCGCCTTCCTCTCTGGTGCGGGTCCTTGTCGTCAGCCATGTCCGCATCATAAGCACACCATGCTGTAGTACACCATAGAACACCGCAGTATGTGTTGGTGGAGGGGCCTGCACTGTGGGCTTCTAGCGTGTTCCCATGACCGAGCTGCGCGACGATCTGCCCAGGTGGCGACAGGTGCGAGACATCATCGTCAAGCGCATCGAGACCGGCCAGTACAAGCCGGGCCAGCGAATCCCCTCGGTCGTCGATCTGACCCAAGAGTTCGGGATCGCCACCCAGACCGCACAGAAGGTCATGAACGCCCTCCGCAAAGACCGGTGGATTCGGACCGAGCGCGGCATGGGCAGCTTCGTCACCACCGCCGAGGAGCGGACAGCCGAGGCCGGCGACGCTCCCGAGTAGCCACTACAGGCTCAAGATCACCGGAGGTCGCGCAGATCATGAGACCTGACACGGAGGTCGCGCACTCCGGATGAGAACTTTCTCTACGTCTTTAAAGGCGGCCCGCTCCGCGGTCCGCCGGGCGCGCCGGTCGGCAAGCGTGCCCGGCTGCGGCTCTTCGGCCGGTCCGGGCACGCACCGCCCTGCGCGCCCTGATGCCGTCAGACGTGACGAATTAAGACGGGCACGATTTGTCATTTCGATCTTCGCTGTGAGGGGCGGGGCGATCGCCGCAGCCCTTCCATGTTGGCCTTGCCATCAGCATGCGTGGAACTCTCCCAGGCTCGCGAGTCTCACCGGCAACAGCAATTAAAGGGGGCACTCCAGTGCATCCAAGGGCAATTGTCAACCCCCTATGACGACCCGATCCTCCGACAGAGCGCTACTGGGAAGAGCCCTGCCTAGCCTGACTTGTTCCGACTGAAAAGCGAAAACCGGCTGCCGCGCCACTTCCGGTGCTCGGGCCTGGCGGCCCTGCGCTCCGGATCAGCTTGCCACTGAGCATGAGAGCTGAGGACTGCTCCACCAAGGGCCCACGCTGACTCCCGTGCCTGGCAACTCGTCCACGCCCCGCCTTGCCGATGCCGTCTGTGTCACTGGAACGCTTCCTTTTTGGATATATTTCTTCGAGACCTAGCCACTAAAAGCGGTCAAATCCGGCGAAACCCCCGAGCTTCCCAAGTTGGTATTAATAGGAACAAACATCCCTTCACGGTACGGAGGGTCAGAATCATCTAGTGACCAATCTGTTGCTGATGCTAATATATAAAACATAGAGTAACGAGGTCCCCCTGTGAGTTACCGCAACAAAACGTATGTAGCCTTCGCCAGCGAAGACATCAGGTCCTATAGGCTAATGGAAGCCTGGCGCGAAAATAAGAATATCGATTTCAACTTCTATGATGCGCATGACCTGTACATCTCGCGCGACACCAGTAGTCGGGAGACGATTAAGCGTAATCTGCGAGAGCGGATGAAAAACGCCAAGCAGTTCGTACTGCTCGGCAGCACTAACGCCAAGAAAAAAGGTGGAGACGGTTATTCATTCTTGGCATATGAGATCGAGACAATAGTCAATCTCGACCTGCCGGTGGTAATCGCCAATCTTGATGGTGATCGGAAAGTTGATCGGAACTTCATTCCCAAACCGCTCTTAGACGTCGACTACTACACCGTGTCAGTGTCGTTCCAACCGGCGATCATCAAGTACGCCTTGGACGACTACACCGAGGCGTACGCCCGCAGTTCCAATACCGGGTGCTATCAGTACGAGCCAGGCGTCTACGAACAGCTCGGCCTATGAGCAGGGCACTGCTTAATGACTTAAAGGGTCAGCGCTTCTGGCAACACTTTGCGGTCCATGCCCTGTCGGCAGTTGGTCTTATAGCGGTGCTCGCTGGCCTCTACGATGTCTTCTTCCCTGACGTGGCTGAAGGTGTCGGGACATGGATGACCATCATAACGGTCGGAATCGCACTGATTTACGCTGCCGTCAGGTCTTGGCCTCGGCCGATCGAGCAGCAGTACGAGGCGCCGAATGTGAAAATAAGCCTAGTCCGGGGAGACATCCTTGAGCAGTATGCGGATCACCTAGTGATCGGTATGCAGACAACCTTCGATACGGAGATGCCGCGAATCATCGCTCGGACGAGCCTCCAGGCCCAGTTCGTTGACAAGATTTACGGCGGAGACGTGAAGCGCCTGGATGGTGAGCTAGATCAGGCGCTCAGTGATAAGGTCCCGGTGGGTACGATCACGAAACCGGGTAAGACGAAGGTTTACGAAGTGGGAACGGTGGCGGTATTGGAGCAGGCCACTCGGAGCTTCTTCTGTGTCGCGTACTCAGAGATGGACGCGAAGAACGTTGCGCGAAGCTCAATTGAGAATCTCTGGCGAGGTCTCGATCAGCTCTGGCGCGAGGTCGCCGATCGCGCGAATGGCGGTACGGTTGCTGTCCCGGTTCTTGGTGGCGGACTAGCGAGGCTATCGCAAATTCTGCCCGCCCAGGATTCGGTCCGGTTCATCATCTTGTCATTCGTGTTCGCCTCTCGCCGGGAGCGAGTATGCGATGAGCTAAAGATTGTGGTGCAATCAGAGCAGTACGACCGACTCGACCGCTTGGAAATCCAAGCCTTCCTTATATCGCTGAGGGCGTCGTGATAGCGGATTCAATTCAGCTCCCAGACGATGGTTCTTGTGCATTCTGCGCTTACCTCAATGGCACGCGCCCGTATACCATCCTGGCTCGCGATGAGGTCACGGCCATGTTGATTACACGGGAACAGCGCGGTGTAGCCCACTTGCTCGTCATCCCCGTTCGCCATGTCGAGACCATCCTCGATTTGAGTGACGAGGAGGCAGGTGCTGTGATGATCGCCGTGCGTGAAGCGGCTCGCGTGATCGACCGCGCCGAAAGACGGCCGGGCATTGCGGTCTGGCAGAACAACGGAGTGCCTGCGGGGCAGTCGATCGGCCATGTTCACTTCCATGTGGCTGGCACACTGCCTGGCGGGCGAACCGAGTGGGGTGACGTGCCCGAGTTGCCTATCAGCGAGACGGAAGCGCTCGCTGAAAAACTGCGGGCAGTGCGTGACGATCTAGCAAGCGGATAAAGGTAGGACGTTTGAGGGTTCGCGATCCTGCTTCGGAGCTTCTGCTTTTGGCTGGGGCGATCGCCAGCGAGGCCCCATCGTAGGGTCTTGTCATCGAATGCCTATGGCTCAGGTGACAGTAACGTTCCCCACGCTGACACATTCGCGCCACCGTCGACACGCGGCTGACTACGGTCTAAGCGGAGCAGGGCGATTGCTCGGCCTGAATAGCGGAGCCAGGCTGCCGCGGGGCTTCCGTTCCTCGGGCCTGGTAGTCCTGCGGTACGAGTCCCCTTACCACCGGATAGCTACCTTGATAAGCGATCACACTGCCACCTCATCGGGGTCGACACGCGTAGGGTGCTAGTCGTTGTCTGTCTCAAGAGCGGGCAGGTCGCAGGAATTGGGGGAACGTGATCCGTGATGATGTGGTTAGTGCCTTGCTGGGGATGAACGTTCCGGCCAGGGTTTTGGAGGACTTCCCTGAACTACCTGCGGATGCTGAGGGATTGTTGATCTACGGGAGTCAGGCCCGCCAAGACGCCGGCCCCGATTCGGACCTAGATGTGCTGGCCCTGGTGACAACTCAGCGACCCAGCACTGACGCCGGTTACGTACATGTGAGTTACTACACCCGAAAACAGCTCTCGACTGGCATCGGTACTCTTTTTGGGGCTCACCTCAAGCGTGACGCCAAGATTGTTTGGGACAGACATGGCTATCTAACCCGCGCTGTGGAGGACATGGATGAGGTCGACACTAAGCGACTCCTTGCCCGCGCTCGGAGCCTGTCTGAACTGTTCACGAGCTTGGAGCGAGACTTGCCGAAGTACCTCCCCGGCCTTTTGCGTCAGGCCCGGTACCTGCTGCGCAGCTGCTTATACGCGCAGGCCATCGCTGACGGTGCTCCCTGCTTCTCGGTGCGGGAGCTGGCCGTTCGGCATGAAGATCCTTGCCTGACCAGCCTCCTGGCCTCACGGCAGCCAGGTGAGGCGACTACATCGGACCTTGAGCAATGCCTGTCTCGGCTGCGCAGGATAATCGGCGAGTTCCCGCCCAGCGAACATGGTTCCCTTGAGGCCACAGTCGTCAATGAATGGGCACGTCCCAGTGACATCCTCTCGATGGCGTTCATGGCCCTGGGTGTTACCGGCAAGACCTCCGACTACGCCGAGGTGGAGAAAATCCTGTTGTGAGTGCCGAGATTGCATTTGTAGGCGACATCCACGGAAATCTGAGTGCTCTCCGGGGACTATGCGAAGTCCTTGCTGCGCGAGGTGGACCGCACGCGATTTTTCTTGGTGACTACATCAACAAGGGGGCACAGTCTGCCGAGGTGATGGAAGAGCTTCTTACGTATTCCGGATCCGGACGCGCGACCCTCCTCAGGGGGAACCACGAGGCAGCGTTGCTCGACGCGTTGGACACCGAAGACTTGACGGCCTTTCTCAAAATGGGCGGGGCGATGACCATTCGGTCGTACGTCGGTGCGAAAGTTGGACCCGACGTACTCAGTGACTTTCGCGCTAGGTTCCCAAGTGAGCATTTAGACGGGATGCGGCGTATGCCCGAAACCTACGAGTTGAATGACCTCATCGCCCAACACACCCCTCCGTCAGCCTCGACGCGCAAGTTCCGGGTGAGTGCGCACGTTACAGTCGGCCAGCTTCCAAGGATTGGTCCTAACTCGGCGCAGCTGGATACCGGCTGTGGGTCCGGTGACGGTCGTCTCACGGCTCTGCTGTGGCCCTGCCTCGACTACGTCCAGGTTGATGCTGATGGCGCCATCGTGACCAGCTGACCGGGCGAACCAGTGCTCGGTCACTCGTCCAGCTGATCGAGAAGCCACTGGGCTCGCTGCTCGCCCTCCTTGTTCCCCATCGCCCTGTTCACTTCAAGACAGGCGCGCGCGTGCTCTCCCGCCTTGCGTCCCATACCGGCCGCGCGGCAGCACTGCGCAAGCAGGAGCAGGGAGATGGCCTCCCCTCGTCTGCTCGCGATCTGCCGGTTTAAAGACAAAGCGCGCTCGGCATATGGCACGCCCTCGTCAGGCCGGCCTTGGCGGAGTCGCACCTGCGCGGCCAACACCTCGGCATTGGCATGTAGTGCCGACGGCGGTGTGCCACGTAGAGTCGAGACCACTTCGTCCGCATGGGAAGCCGCGGTCTCTAAGTCCCCCACGCCAACCTCAAGCCTTGCCAGATTAACGAGAGACTGACACACGTTTAGATGGTCTTCCGAGCTGCGCCTTGCATCGAGAGCCTTTTGGAAGGCACGCCGAGCTAGCTCCAGTTCGCCGATTCGCTGGTGCGCAAGGCCGAGGTCGTCAAGAATCCGACAGCGGACTTTCTGTGCATAGGCATCATTCTCGTCTAGAAGGGTCAATGCCTGATCGAGCCGTCCTATTGCATCGACGTCGCGTCCCTGCCTGCGCAGCACCCCTGCCTGGGCAGCGAAGGCTTCGGCTGCGAGCGGTGAGTGCAGGTGCGAGGCTGCACTGATGAAGTGTTCGATGGCACGCTGCGTCGCGGCGTAAGCCTCGTTGAGCTCACCGTAGCGAGCCATGGACCGAGCGTAGGCCAAATGTTCGGCCGGACCGCCCATCGCGGCTGCCTCTCGGAGGTTTGCCCGTCCCGCCTCAGCCTGACCGAGGTCGATTAACTTCTCACCGCGTAGGCGCAGGTTCGCAGCCCGCAAGACATCTTTTCCTGACGACGGCAGCAGGTCGACGTGCCTAGGTATCTTCGATCCGGCCAGCGCTTTCCACGCCTCAAGACGCTCAGTCAGCTTCGTCTTGAGGTCACGCATGTCCGCAATGGACTCGTACATCATCGCGTGGTGCCGGGACATCTGCTCTCGGAGCTTCACGATCCGCTCGGCGGGCGCAGGATGTTTGAGGAAGGCTACCCACACATCCCGCATCGGCTGCTCGGTGCGACCGAGCTCAAGCAGGCCCGTGAACAGTTCCTCTTCGCTACCGGACGTGTATCCCCATGGACCGCCCGACTCGCTACCCCAAGATCCCTTGAACAACGCGACCAGGAAGTGGCTCTCCCCAATGAGTTCATTGATTGCCTCCTGCGGTCGCCGGGCAGTTCCTCGCGCGCGCTCCCAGCCGACGATTTCGTAGGTCACGTTGCTCTCGCCTCTGCAACGAGCGTTGTGCTCGTCGACACAGGCGCGAACACTTGCCCGCTCGTCCGGGAGATCGCCGGGCGAGGCCAGAAAAATGCGGAGCGGTAGCGCATCAGCCATGCTCCGACGATATCCGGTGTATTGACGGGACACTGGCGAGAAGCGAACGTGTGTAGCCTAGTTGAGGGCCTCGTAGTCCCAAGCCTCCCAAGAGCTGGGCACTCGCTCGCACGAATCGGTTTCCTCTCGCCGTTCGGGTAGAGTTCCGTGTCTTCGAAGGTCTCGATGACGAGGCCAAACAGCACTCCGTCGACGTCATGGCGGAAGGGCCGGATGGCGATGTCACCGAAGCGGAGGCCGGGAAGTTCGCTGAGCCATCCGTTCAACCGGTCGCGTGCGGTGGTGACGGCGGCCCAGTGATCGTCATCGGTCCCGGTGCACTCGACGTGGGAGTCGAGGTGGCGGCCGGCGGCGTCGAAGGTATGCAGGACGGCATGCCAGCGCTTATGCGGGTGACAGCAGCGCTGACAGTAACGTCCCCACACGCGGACTCACTTCGGCTACCGTCCACCACCCTCTGACCATGGTGTCCGCCACCCCACCAGGGTGATTGGTCCGACTGAAAAGCGGAAGGTCGTGGGCAGGATTGCGGCGTCGCTTCTGGGAATTTCGTACGACGTCCAGTCGCCTGCGGTAGTATCTCGGCAGGTGCATTCGGTCACCTGCCTGTGCTAGTGCTCCCGGTCATTCACTGGCGGTCAGGCCCACAACCGACATGAGTTGCTCCACGTAGGCCGTCGTTCCTGATTGCGACTGAGACCGGGCAGTCCTGATCGGTGTGCGATGGTTGCCAATCCGCAGCTCCCTGACCTTTTCCAGCCGCAGGCTATTCTCGCAGCGGCGTGGGCACGTACAGCTGTTGCTGTTTTCGCCCACATTCCCCTTGTTCTGATTATCCTGCCGATGCTTCCCGCTCTCGCAATTCTCCCTTTCATAGGGAGTCGGAGGAATGACCTCAAGGCGATCATCAATCTCCTCCAGGGGTGGAGCGCAGATATTCTGGACCGCTGCTCACAGGGAAAACCGCCACGACGATGAAGTACGTCCACATCCACGACATGGCGCGGAAGCGAGCCGCATACACAGGGGAGCCGTTTCGCGCGGCGCTTCAGTCCCTCGAAGGAAGCTCCCCACGCACTATTCCAATACCGTATGCAAATTCCCTCGATCAAGAAATTCTGGAAACAGATTTCTTGCTTGCCATGCGCAGAACGCTGTCAACCAGCATTTTCGCGAACGACGCGCCAGAGTCGAGTCGTAGCAATTTGGCCCTCATATCGTACGTGCAGCCGGAAGCTGAGCGTCTAACTGTAGCTGTAACTAGGGAGGATCTCCCGGGAGTTTTATCCGCAATCATCCCTAACGCTCAATCGGCAGACGATGACAATATAATTGGCATACCAGGTTTAAGATTTGAGATTCATGAGCGACATATGAGCCTCTACCGCCCTGGCAGCAACTCATATATATGTCTTCGCGGTGCTCGTGAGACGATCATGCGATCACAATGGCGCAAGGCATTGAGAATCGCGGAGGAACTTCTCCAAAGTCCCTACTACATTCATAGAGAGTCGCCGGATTTAGTGACGAAGCATGAAGCTGAGGCTATCGAGTTCTTTCGCGACGATCGTATAGGCAGTTCTCGCCTCTGTAGCGGAATTATGCGCAGAGTACATGTCTTCTATCCGGAACTGAGAGGCGATAAGAAGCCTAGATGGATTGATGTATGGGACAACGGCGGAATGAGGCATGGGGTGCTTTTGCAGCTTGAGTGGATTAACGGCAGAACAGCGCCGGAAGTCTGCAGAGAGTTGCTGGACGAAAAATTTGGAATGTCTTTTAAGGTCTCACGCAGTACATCTAACTGGACGACCAAGGACTGGATTATCTTAGAACAGCGTGGAAAGCATACGAGAATGCGCGGGAATGTATCGCTTCGCTACAATCGCGCACTGAACGACTGAAGTGAAGATGAAGTGTTCCCTTTACATGGAGGGCTACTCCAGCTCCAGTAACCGTTCTCTCTGTCCCAATGAGAACGGCAGCACTCCTTTAAATTATTGCGGATGAGGTTGAATGGGCGCGAGGCAGTTGGCCTCGATCTCGCTGATCGCAATAACCGGGCGACGTCTGACCTAAGAGGATTGAGACTTGGAACTTTCGAAATTCGCCGACGTGTAGACACGGTCGAACAAGTCCAGAACTCGAAATCCATCGAGATCATTCGCTGATAAACAGCCTGGCAGAGCGGACCAGAACTGCGAGTTGTTCTTTTGCGAGTACTGTCGATTCCGGAGCGCTAAGTGTTCCGTTTGCATGAGGATGCAGTCCGAGTAAAGCGCCCTGGATCGGGGCAGATAGTTGCCGCAACTCGTTGATGAGGCCGCGCAAATAATCTTCCGCAATGGTCAAGATATCCATACCCCACTGCTGGACTGCCTGCTCGCTGGTGTCGACAGTCGCGTGGTCGTCATCGCCGGTAAGCACACCATCGTCGGCCAGGAGATCGAGTATGCCATCGAGATGGGGCTTGCCATCGGCCAGCTGGAGCTGGCGGGTGATCGGATCGTAGGAGGCGGCCAAGCAGTGTACGCCTCGGCGCAGCAGCGACTGCTCCATGCCGCCTTCCCACGTCGCTCGCTCCAACTCAACCCAGCCGTCGCCCGATAGCTCCGCCTCCAGGCAGTCCAAAACGGGTTCCGAGTAATCATCGACGCCGCGAGTGCCATACAACTGCTGGTAGGTCTCTCCGGCCCAACCCTTGTCCTGGTCGGCCACACCGGTGACGTCGCCGATGGTGACGATCGACGCGAGCAGCGCGTCCGCTTCTGAGAACTCGGCCATGGGACAGCCGCCGCGGTGGCACCAGTGCTCCCCTGGACACGAGAGGATCGCTCGCTGCACCGTGTCGACTGTGTCCGTACCGTCGGCAGAGCGGCTCACGCACAGCAGGTAGCTGTGCAGTGGACCAGGAACGCCGATCAGACCCTCGGTGCCGTGCAGGGCCCCGCCATACACGTACACGATCAATCCGCTTCGGCCCTCACCCGCCCAGCCGGCGATGGCCGCGCGGGCGGTGGCAAGCGTGCCCACATCCATGCTGGAGTCCCATGCGTCAAGCAGCCAACGGGCGCTGTATCGCCAGTCGCCCGCGGCCCCGAGAGCGATGGCCAGCGTCTCGATGTCTTGGTGCGTGTTGTCGGTGACTGACAGCCCGCCAAGGCTCGTCGAGGTGGCCAGCAGCTCGCTTGCTACTCCTGGATCCTGCGCTGCTGGCAGCGGCTGTGCCGGTTCGGTCGACCACCAGCGCACACCCTCAGGAATCAGCGCCTCGTTGGCCTGCGCGTCGATCGCAACAGTCGCAGCGGGCCCTTGCTCGCTGGTGACACCCAGGACCGTGTACAGAGCCGCTTCCCATTCCCCGATCCCGCCGGGCATCATGGCCAGCTCCGGCCGCTCCCAGTCAGCAGCGGGAAGAAGGACTGTCACCTCCCCGAGTTCGGCAAGGGCAGTGACCGTCAGAGGCCGTCCGGGAAGAGCCTCCGCGTCGGACGAGTCAGTTTGTGGCTCCCGAATGGGCTTGCCGTGTCGGTCCAGGCGCGGGATCCATGGTGGGCGCCGCTCCTGCCGCCGGCGGATCCGGTCTGCCTGGTGCAGCAGTTCGTCCTTGGTCGGATATGAGCGAAGGAAGCCGTCGGCGGCCGGCCGTACCAGTGCGTCCAGATCGCCTTTGTGAAGTTCCTCGGGGCGCTCGGGAACGTCAATAAACAACTCTGGTTCGACCAGCTGAGCAAACCGTGCCTGTACCGCAGCGGTGAACTTCGCCGTGAAGTCACCCTTGGTGGACTCGAACGCCTTCCTGGCCGGCTCCAGGTCAACGCCGTCCCCAACCAGGCATTCCATCATCGACAGCAGCATGTTGTTCTGGCTGTATGCGCTGAGCATGACCACGACCATAGCGGCCAGCACCGACACGGACAGGGAAGTTCGCGCCACCGCACCACTGGTTGCCGCCTCAGGGCCCGGCGCTGCCACCCCGGGCAGCCTCGGGCCCTGAGCTGTACGGCCAAATATTCGGCACTCGCAACCTCATTCAAGGGGTTGGATGGTATAAGCGATGGGCCACTGAATGAGCTACATCACGGGTTGAATTCTCTGCATCCTGGAAGTTTTCGACAGACAGGGAGGCGCCATGCCATACCTCGGAAAGATCACGATATCCAGCGGGGGCCCAGCTCCGGTGGATGTAGATCGTTTGATGGATACGGTTGCAGCGGTCATCCGGGCAGGATGGGATTCGCCGCGGGTCATATCTGAGGATGAGCCGGACGACGAGCACGAGGAAGGCGGGTCGATCCAGGATTACCGCATCCTGGGGTATCCGGGTGGGGCGATCATCTACGTCTTGCTGGTGGGGGCCGAATTCGAGCAAGCCGCGCTCGCGGTTGCCGCGTTCGGCCGCCACCTGACCACGTGGAGCCCTGAACTGCTCGCCTACTCTGTCGCTGAGATGAATGTTTCTCGATACGACGAGCCCTATGACGCTGACAACTGGCTACCTCCATTCGATGACGACGAACAGCAACCTCGGCCGCATTGGCCACCGGAGGCGCTTCTGGACAAGGACCTTCTGGCGATGAACGCTCGATACCTTCTCGCCGGTGCCGTTCGGTCACTGTGGGAGCCCGGCCGGCGGGTGGGCAGTCCGGCGGTCGATCCGTACGACATTGCCGCAGGTGCCGCTGAGCATCCATGGGGAGGTGCTTTCGTTCAAGCTCTGGGGACGCTGCTAATCCGTGCTGCCCGGCTTGACGCGCGGTTGGGCGCTTCCACCAAACTGACCGCCCAAGGGGCGGGGGACCTCGTACTCGCTGCCGACCTGTTGCGCAGAGCTCGCAGAACGGCTCGTGGGAACGCAACGGAAGGTTGGACCGACGACGATATGCGTGGTCACCTGCTTATCGAGAGGTTCATGGAAAAGCATGAACTCGACTGGAACCGAGTCCGCGAGGGTGAGACATCCAGGCAGGTTGACAAGCGCAGTGCCGACCAGCTGAGACAGCTGCTGTGGGCAGGGCTGAGAACGCTGGCGACACTCGCCTCCCCTCTTGCTCACGTAAGCAATGCTTGGGAACTGCTGAATGATCTGGGCGACGACGATGTTGTGACACTTTTGGCCGAGCTGGAGACCGAACGAATTAGCGCGGTCATCGACCATGATCAAGAGCAGCTGGAAAGCGCGGCTGCTGCTCACGCCGCAGTTTGGCTTGCGATCAGCAGACCCGGACTGTTGAACACCGAACAGGGCCGGTGGCTCATCAACATCGTTGTGAGTGACATCGGCACCTTTCATCAGCTCGTGTATTCGGCACTGGTGATGGCGGGGGCAGGGCCGGTCCGGGCAGCTGTTGACGGCGTTGACATGCCAGCGACTACACATGCTGCCATGAGGGAATTCGTGCGTGCGCAGGTGCTGACCGACCCAGATGACGGGAGTTCGTACTCTTTTGATGAGGACGGCGATGCGTATGATGATATGCACCGCGCACTTGAAGCGGCTCTCGACGGTGACGGTGATCTCTATGGGTCGGTGCGCGGGATCTTGAATGTTGTCGGTCAGGCAGCCGAGCTGACGTCGACCAAAGTGAACGCGCATCTAGGCAAAGACGGTTATATCTGCACGCCACGTGAACTGGCCAGAGGATTGCTCGAAAGAGCCGGAGAACATGCGTCTATCATTATCGGCGAGGAAGAGCAAGACGATGACGGGAGCGTCCGGCTCAAGGCTTTGTCGATCATTGCCCAGATCGCTCCGGACGGGACAGGCGAAATGGCAGTAGATTTTCCAGACCTCGTCAGCGACGATCCCCGCGATGAGCCCGCAGCCCGGTCGCGGGCACGCCAGTGGATCATAGACGCGCTGAGGGCGGTGCGGAATCATGGCGGCAGCGATCGACAGATCCAGGTTAATGGCAGCCCAGACGCCAGGATAGTCATCAATGCCATCATGGCGAATCAGAAAATTCCTGAGTGGCCAATTCAAAGAATGGTAGCCGCATCAGCCGACGCAGCAGCAAACCTGCTGAAATCCGCCGCTCTCTCCAGTTTGGCGGCCGAGATTTTCATGCGAACATGACATCTCACGGCCGCCGATTGCGTCGAGCGGCAGACGGGGCGAAGACCGGCGCGTACACGCCGCGGGCTTCTACCTCCTTCGCGCCGACCTCCTCCCACCGCCGCCACGGCGGCCCGGAGGGTTCCGGGTCCACCGCGTAGGTCCCAGGCTCCATGAGCACGGGAAGTAGTTCGTGGCCGTACTTCCGATGGGCGTGAGCGGGGAGCGCGACCTGCGACACGGGCAAGGTCAGCGAGGCGTCACAGCCCGCACACGTGAACACAATCATGCGCCCTCCCACGTCACGGTGCTTGGATCATCTTGGCTCAGAGCCGGTCTTGGGGGAATCGCTCGACGCCGATTCGGCGTAAGGCCACGCCGCATCTCACGAGGGATGAGGAATGCTGTACAGCAGTCGATACAGCAACACCGCCTTACACGATCACCCTCCACCGACCCGCAACCATCACCTGAACAGGGCGAGACGCCGCTGACCAGGCATCTGCCCTTGCCTACGGATCAGAAGGTTGGGGTTTCGAGTACCTCCGGCCGCACAGCGCGAAGGCCCAGGTCATCACCATGATGACCTGGGCCTCTTCGTATCTGCGATCAGTTCTGATGTCCGACTGTGCCCGGTCGTCCCCGAGTAGCGGCGGTTGATCCTTCCCAATGCGTTCCCACGCTCCAGAGATCGCAGTAGCGGCACGCTGCGGTACAGTCCTCGGTCCGCCGGCCGGGTTATGGCGTGGACGGCGTAGATCATCGCTGCTGTGACCTGCCTGCGAGCCCTCGCGTGGCAAGTAGCTTCGGCAGACAGCACCGTGGTGTGCTGTTACACAGATAATTGCCGAATTGTTCTTAAGGGGTATTCAAGGGCGCCGCTGCGCGCCGCCTCGCGGCCTCCTGCCGCTCGGCGGCCGGGCATGCGGCCTGGGGGCCGGTCCCGGCCGCCGGACGGCCCGGCCGCACCAGCGACAGGATCTTGACCGCATTACTACTTGCGACACCACCGAGACAGAGCGCGGATCACGGCTGGAATGTCCTCCGGCTGAGCTCTCTTCAGCGCGTAGAACCCCAGGATCAACCACACCAGCAAAAATCCGATCCCGACAGTCACACTTGCAGTAGCGAACCATGCAAGAAGTCCAGGCATAGAGCACTCCGAAAGACCATGACGATCTTTCGGGCTCTCGTGTGGGTCACGATCCCCGCCTTGCCCGATGCCCTTCGGGTGGATTCCATGGCTACCTGCGGCTTTATGATCGACCCCAGGACACGGTACCCAGCCGTTACGCATAGTCCTGTCGTCCAAGATGGACGAACTACGGTCGTCACTTTCAAGGTACCTCAATTGTCTTCGGCAGGGGCGCTCCGGCTCCGGGATGATTGCCGCGTGGGCCCGGGGTTCGTAGATGGCGGACGGGATGATCAGGCGGGCGAGGTAGCGCAGGAACCCAGGCGAGTGCTGCCGGGCTCGGCATTATTAGGCCCTTGAGCCGTCCACCCACGCCCAAACGATCACCAGCGCTTCAGGATTGGTCGCTGCCCTGTTGATGGCTTCCAGAATCTCCGGCTCGTTCTCCAGGTACATAGGGTCGAATGGGTGCAGAACGAGTTCGTTAGTTTCCCAATTGGGGGATTCCATGGTCACGGACACGGGGAGGTTGTCATCGGTCGTTTTCCACCCACGGCCGCCCAAGTGTTTCATGGCTTTCTTGACCGAGTCCGTGCCGTTCTTGCCTTGGGTACCGACTACAAGTGTGGTGATGACATCAGTCGTGCCCTCGTAGTAACCGTCTGAGGTCGACTCGCCCAGGACTCCTCCGATGCTGCGCGCCTCATTAAGTACTGCAGGGTCTACCCGAAGAGTCGTGTGAGTGAGCCCGCAGCTTGAAACCAGCACGCCGCCGATCAAGAGGGCAATGGCCGCCATCCGGACATGGCCTACCTGTCTCCGATGGAGGCGTACGCGCTCAGATAATGACATGGCAGGCGTGCTCGCTTCCGACGGCGCTACAGGAGAAGGGAGCACGATCATCTCGTGCGCCATCGACCTGGACAAGCCACTGGAGCGCGAGGCCAACGCCTGCTCGGTACGGCTGACCCATTGGCGAGCAGGTGATTCACCGAGCTTTCTGGGAGCCATCTTGGGAGCCACCGGAACGGACGATCATGAACTGCGGCGAACGGCGACGTACGATGAGGATGTCACCAGACGAGGTGGCGGAGCCTACGAACGTCTATAAAGATTGTTTGGGGACCTACGGATCAGAAGGTTGGGGTTTCGAGCACCTCCGGCCGCACAGCAGGTCAAAGGCCCTCCGGGATCATCCCGGAGGGCCTTTTTCGTGCCGGTACAGCAGTGAAATGCAGCAACGGGGTCTGACGGCCGCTATCGATCGAGTGCCCTGGGTTCTGCTCCACATGAGAGGTATCCGCCGCAGAGGAGAGGGAGAGCGTGACCGGGACTCGCATCCTCACGTTCAAAGCCTGGCGAGAGAAGCGCTATGTCGGCCTGGCGGAGGTTCTTACCTCCCTCGGTCCCGTGCTCGAAGGCTACCGCTGGGAATTGGTCATCGACTGGCTGGTCTCTCCGCAGGCTGAAGCGATCACCGGGGCCACGGCGGGCTCGCTGGTGACCGCGGGGCGTCTCATCGAGCTGTTCAGCGTGGAGTGCCAGCTCATCGACGGAGAGCTTGTCGGCCACGGCGACAGTCCGTCGGCGCCGGAGGTGAAGATCCGAGCGTTCGACAGCGGCCACTGGGATGTGCAGACAGGCAGCCCTGAGCTGTTGGAGAAGATCGTCACGCTCTATCCCGACGCACAGGAGCTCCCCGAGTGGTGAATCCGCGAGACATGCTGCGGAAGGCCCTCCAGGAGCGGCGCGGCGGTTTCAAGGGGCCTTTTGCCAACGCCCATGCCAACGCCGGTGGATCCACTGGCGTTGGTGGCATCGTCGCCTGGATCGAGTTGGGCACCTGCTTCACGCCGCCACGCAAAGCGCAACGCCTACGGGCGCCGACTGCGTGTTCACGCCACGGGTGATCCTGCTCTAGGGAGGAGGCGAGGCCTCGCCGCGTGTTTTGCGCCGCGAGGCTTCATCTCATCTCATTCAAGGAGTGAGTGGTTCCGCTGAGGCCGGACACCGGCCGTCCCGGGCAACTCATTTGAAGTCCTCACAGCGCACCTGTCCCTGGTCCGGTACGGTCACCCGCACGTCATCCACGTCCACGCCGCGCTTGGCGGCAGTGGCGGCGGCGATCGTGCAGACGAGTTGCCCGGTCGCCATCCGCGACAGGCGGGAGACCGGCGGCAGCCATCGGCCGCCCACCAGCATCGAGACGCTCTTGTCCAGCGCGAACCCGTCGTCGTTCACCCGGACGGCCATGTTCTTGGACAGGCGGGTGACGAAGGAGCGCTCGCTCTCCTTCGAGGTGGGCCCGCCGGCCAGCAGCTCGACGGCTTCGGCGGCCTCCAGCGGACCTTCGGGGCGGCTGACGGAGACGAGGCGGTCGTCCTGCACGAAGTACAGACGGGTGCCCTGGATGAAGCCGCGGGCGGGCTCTCCGGCGTCGATCACGCCGGTGGGGCCGACTCCGCAGGCCGTACAGGCTGCCAGGAGCAGGGCGAAGGGCCAGGTTCTCATGGGCGGTTCCCCGGTGGGGTGGTCATGACGGGCGGTTCCCCGGCAGGGTGAGCGTGAAGACGGCTCCGGGGCCGGGGGCGACGGTCAGGTCACCCCCGTGCAGGAGGGCGTTCTCGCGGGCGATGGCCAAACCCAGGCCGCTGCCTTCGGAGCGGGCGCGGGCGGCGTCGGCCTTGTAGAAGCGCTCGAAGACGTGCGGGAGGACGTCGGCGGGCAGGCCCGGCCCCTGGTCGGCGACCTCGATGGCGACGGCCTGGCCGGTGGCGCGCACCCGGACCGTGACGGGCGGCGCGCCGTGCCGCAGCGCGTTGCCGACGAGGTTGGCGACGATGACATCCAGGCGGCGCGGGTCGAGGGGAACGCGGATGTCCGGCGGCAGGTCCGTGGTGACGCCGGAACTCCAGCCGCGTGAGCGCAGGCAGGCGGCGACGGCGGCGCCGACGTCCACGTCGTTGAGGTTGAGTACGGCGGCTCCGGCGTCGAAGCGGGAGATCTCCATCAGGTCGTCGACGAGCTTGGTGAGCCGGGCGATCTCGGCGGTGACCAGCCGGGCGGCGGTCCCGGCGTCGGCGTCCAGCCGGTCGGCGCCGGCTTCGAGGACGTCGGTGACGGCGGTGGCGGCGGCCAGCGGGGTGCGCAGCTCATGGGAGACGTCGGCGACGAACCGCCGTGACCTGGTCTCCATCTCGCGCAACTCGCCGACCGAGCGTTCCAGCGCGGCGGCGGTCTCGTTGAACCGTCCCGCCAGCCGTGCAAGCTCGTCGCCGCCGCGCACGGGCAGGCGGGTCTCCAGTCGCCCTTCGCCCAGCCGCCGGGCCGCGAGGTCCAGGTCGGCGACCGGGCGCAGTACGCCGCGCGCGGCCAGCAGCCCGGCCAACACCGCCAGCAGCACGGAGGGCAGGGCCGCCGCCTGCGCGGCGCGCAGCACGGCCGCCTCGTCGGAGGCGGCCTGCGCGAGCGACTCGACGAGATAGACGGTGATCCCCGACGGCGTGCCGCCCGCGAGGAGCATGACCCTGCTGCCGCCCACGAGGTACGGCACGCCGTCGCGGGCCACCCGCTGCCAGGCCAGCTCCGGCCGGCGCAGAACTCTCGCGCGCAGTTCGGCGGTGATGCGGGCGTCGCTGGGGATGGCGCCGTCCCTGACCACGTACACCTCGCGGTCGCCCACCTCGAGGTCCTCGGCCAGCAGGGCGAGCTCCGCGTCGCCGGCGGGCAGCGCGACGTCGCGCGACAGCAGCAGCACCCGGTTCTTGAAGTCCTTCAGCAACCGGTTCTGCACCCCGGCCAGCAGGTTGTCCTGCGCCTTGTAGTAGGTCAGCCCGGCGGCCCCCACCGCGCTCAGCCCGCCCACCAGCACGAACGTGATCACCAGCCGGGCCCGCAACCCCCGCAGCCAGGTCATACCGGCCCGAAGCGGTAACCGAATCCGCGCACGGTCTGCACGTACCTCGGCTCGGCCGGCACGTCCTCGATCTTGGCTCGCAGCCGCTGCACGCACGCGTCCACCAGCCGCGAGTCGCCCAGGTAGTCGTGCTCCCACACCGACTCCAGCAACTGCTGCCTGCTGAAGACCTGGCCGGGCGAGGCCGACAGGTACAGCAGCAGCCGCAACTCTATCGGCGGCAGCGCGACCTGCCGTCCGCCCCTGCTCACGGTCAGGGAGGCGCGGTCCACGCACAGCGCGCCGTAGGTCTCCACGGGCGAGGGCACACCGTCGGTACGGCGCAGCACCGCCCTGATCCGGGCCTCCAGCACCTGCGGCCGCACTGGCTTGACCACGTAGTCGTCGGCACCGGCCTCCAACCCGCCGACCACGTCGAAGTCGTCGCCCCGCGCGCTCAGCATCACGATCGAGGTGGAGGAGGCCGCGCGGATGCGCCGGCAGACCTCGAACCCGTCGATGCCGGGCAGCATGAGGTCGAGCACGACCACGTCGGCGGCGAAACGTGCCAGCCGTTCCAGCCCATCCTCCCCGGATGCCGCCGATTCGACCTCGTGATCCCTGCCCTTGAGGGCGAGCGTCAGAGCGTCTCTGACGCTCGGGTCATCCTCGATCAGCAACACGCGGGCCATGCGTTCCAGTATCGGCGGCTCCGGCTTGCGATTTGTTCGGACTTGGAAGCTATTACAGGTTCATGACATGGCGCGGACAGTCCGCTCACAGGGGCGGGCCAGGGTGTTGGGCAGCCAGCCGACCCATTGGAGAAAACCGTGTTGATCACCAAGCGACGCCTCGCCGTCCTGGCCGCCCTTCCCACCCTGGCGCTGAGCGCGGCGTGCGGAGCCCAGAGCTTCGCCAGCGCGTCGAGTCCCGCTCCCGACTCCGCCAAGCCCAGCTGGCACGAGACCGCGGTGAAGTTCGCCGGGTGCATGCGGCAGAACGGGATCGACATCCCGGACCCGGTCAAGGGCCAGGACATCGACACCAGCGCCGTCACCAAGGTCACCCAGGCCAAGCTCGACGCCGCCATGAAGGCGTGCAAGGAGTGGGACTCGGTGCTCCTCGGCAGCGCCGAGCCGTCCTCACCCGAGGACGACGCCAAGTTCGCCGCGTGGGCCGAGTGCCTGCGTAAGGGCGGCGTCTGGCAGCCCATCGACAAGGACGAGGAGAAGCCGGCCGGGTTCAAACAGGTCAAGCCCGGCTCGGCCGCCGAGAAGCGGGTCTTCGACGGGTGCGCCTCCCTGCAGCCGCCCGCGCCGTACGAGGAGGACTAGCCACCCCCGCGCTCTCGCCAGGCCATGCCCTTCCCTCCGCGGGGACGAGGGGAGGGATGGCGGGAACGCGGGCCGGTCCCGGCTCCTCACGTCAGGAACCGGGACCGGCCGAGCACTCCTGACAGGAGTTGGAGCTGTGAAGAGCCGTGCACACCGCCGCGTCCCTGACAGGAGTGCGCCGCCTTCCGCTCATTCAGGGGTGACGCCGAACGGCGGACGCGGCCCTGAAGGCGAAGCCGCCCAGTAGGCCATTGCGGTCGGCGATCAGGCCGGCCAAGGTGGCGACGGTGATCTCGGGAGGAATGCGCGACCGGCGCCGGCAGCAGCGGCCGGCGCTGCCTGACCCGGTCAAGGGGGCTGAAGTTCGATTTCCCAAGGCGGCTCCAGGTCGAAAGGCTCCCACCGGGTTCCGGTGGGGGCCTTTCGCTGACACCCTCGCCAACAGCATTCAATTTGGTGTGCCCCTGGTCCATGAAACCCGGCGCGGTTCGGAGCCCTATCTGCGGCTGGGGTCCGGAATCACCGGGGAGGCGGCGGCGGGGGCCTTCGAGTTCGGTCGGCCGCGTTGCTGAATGAGCCGGAAGCCCGAGTAGATCTTTCCGCGCCATAAGTGCCAAGATCTTGCGCATGAGGAGCTCACTTGTATTTGCGGCATTGGCCTGTGCCCTGCTAGCACCAACCGCCGTAAAAGCGGAGAGCGTGGATCCGGTGGCGGCAGTGAAGCGGCTGATGGCCGGCCAGTTCACCGTAAAGGTGACCGAGGTGGGCAACATCAGCCCCGGTTCGCTCTCGCGGGTGGTCAACAACACCGCCAAATGGTTCCAGTACGACGTCAAGCGTGCGGGCTCGATCCAGCTCGGCAGCAAGGGAGTCGTCGCCTCCGATCTCACCAGGCGCGTGATCTTCACGCGAGAAGACTCCACCGTCATCCTGAAAGACCTGGTCAGCAAGGGTGATCCCGTTGGCCGGAGCCTCCATGTCCAGAGGCGGACACACCGTTCCGTGGCGGCGAACGGCAAGCTCTACACCACCGGACCTCTGTACACGAAGGGGCATGGCTGGGCGCTGCGCGGCCCGGTGCACGGAGGGGGAGCCTTCAACGACCAGATCATCAACCTCTTCGAACCGACCACGCTGCAGCGGCTGCTGGCCGATACCGACAGCAAGAAGCGGTGGCCGGGCCGGATGGGCGGTGCCCCCGGGCACAAGTACGTCATGGTCTACGGCGGGACGCTCACCTTCGCCGACCTCTACGCCGCATCGCCCACCTTCCGGGCGACCATCGGACCAGAGCTCGATGCCATCCTCGCCAAAGCCACGGTGACGTGGTGGCTGACGACCGGCATGGACGGCAGGCCGCTGAAGATCAGCTCCATGTGGGACACCTGGATCGCCGGCCGGCCCATCCAGCCGAAGCGGGTCGAAGGATCAGCGACGACCGAGTTCCTCTCCTGGCGTTCCGGCGTCACTATCAAGGCACCGCAGAAATTCACCAAGGTCGACGGCCCGGCAGGCGGCCTCCCCGAGTTCGACGACCCGATGGAGGTCATCCGGGAGAGGGAGAAGCGTGAATAACCATTGACCTGGGTGAGGGCTTGAGGCGCTCCGCCCTTTTGGGGCGGGTGATCCTGGTTCTTGAAGGCGTATGCCTGCCTGCCGAAGGTCGTGCCGTGTCCACGAGCGGCTTTCGGGCCCGTCGGAATCCTGCTGTCTGCTGCCCTCCTCATCGGGGTGGCAGTCGAACTGCAATAGGGGACACCGGCCCCTTCGTAGTAGCGCTCGAAAAACCTGTAGAAGTTGCGCGGCTCGACAGGGGACCGTTCCTCATGGTGAACACGGGATCGGAGTACTGACACCTCGCCCCGGCGTCCTGGCGGCTTCCTCCTGAGTTCACCGGCGATTCGGCCCTCGCAAAATTGTCGGCCGGCCTGGCTAGCATCTTTTCCTCCAAGGGAACGGGCTGATCCGTTGTTCCTTGTACGTCCAGATCTGTCGTCGCAGATCGCAGGAGAGGAATATTGTGGGATTATCAGGTAGGGTTGGGCGCCGAATCGGAGTGCTGGTAGCCGTTATTGCCATGGCGTCCGGAGTCTTTGTTTCAGGAGCGCAGGCCGCCCCGAATCCGGTTGTTTTCGGTACGGCTTCCGCTTCACCAAAGGCTCATACCGGTGCCTGCCCGGCGACCGTGACGCTGTCCACCACCGTGAAGGTCAAGGCGCCGGTGGCGCTGAAGTACGCGTGGACCTTCAGCGATGGAGACAGGAGCCGCGTCAAGACCTACAAGGTCGGCGGCAAGGGCCTCAAGACCGTTCGGCTGTTCACGTCGATCAAGGTCACCGGTGACGCTCGTGGCTGGGGCGCGGTTCGCCTGGTCAGCCCGGTGAAGAAGACCTCCAGGAAAGCCTCGTTCGCCGTCACCTGCGCCGGTGACGTGGAGAGCACGGGCGACGTGTGGGACAGCGTGGCCACCTCCGCTGAGGGATCCGACACGCCGGCTGACTCGGCTACGCCGCCTCCTGCCGGGCAGGACGACGACAAGCCCGCTCAGAACTCGGTGCGGAAGGCCACCATCGTCTTCGAGCGGACCACCGCCTCGAAGTGCCCGGTGACCTTCAAGATCCACGGCCACTTCGAGGGGCTTCCCGCCGGCGCGCAGGCAGTGCAGTATCGCCTCGTCGGCACTCAGGAGTGGAAGACCGTCAACGTGCCGGCCGACCACGGCGCCGTCTTCACCACCGTGCTGGAGACGCTCAACTGGGACTGGGAGACGGACGAGACCTCGGTGCAGATCCAGATCAGGCAGCCGGACGGCCTCACGTCCAACACCCTCTACTACTTCAAGTGCGGTCCGCCGAGCAACAGGGAGGGGTTCGGCGCCACCGCCGAGAAGATCACGCTGACCGCCGCCGGCGGCCCGCTCGTCGAACTGGTCGCCGACGCCTACCTGGACGCGGTCCAGGCCGTCTCTGGCGCACAGGTCGCCCTCGTCAGCAGGCACGGGTTCCGCACGGAACTGAACGCGGGTCCGGTCACCTACGAGGAACTGTGGGCCACCCAGCCTGACGGGCTCGCCGTCGACGTGCACGCGATGACCGGCGCACAGCTCAAGAAGCTGCTGGCGCACCCGAACCCCTCGGGCTGGGTGCTGACCCCCTCGTCCTCGCTTCGCTACACGTTGCAGGGCGGGGCGGTGACCGAGATCACGCTGAACGGCGCTCCGGTGGCCGACACCCAGGTGATCAAGATCGCGGCCAACTACATACTGATGGGCGGCTGGCAGGGCTTCCCGAAATGGGAGGGGAGCACCAGCGTCTACCACGGCGGGCCGGACGATACGGGAGCGCTGGCCTCCTACATCGTGAAGAACTCGCCGGTCAGGGCGCCGAAGGGGGACCGCGTCACTGTTCGATGAGTGACCCGACCGGCCGGGCGGCATGACGCCGCCCGGCCGGGCCGGATCACGGATTTTCCCGGTGCACGGATTTTCCCGGTGCGCGGTCAGGTGATGGAGATCCTGTACGACGAGCACTGACCGAGAGGCCAGGGGCGGCGATCCTCCATCGCGCCCATGCTCAATGAGCCTCCGCATCGCGCCCATGCTCAAGCGGGAGAATCGCGCCATTGCCCGAGCGGGAGAAGTGCCGGAGGCCTTTCCCCAAGGCTGACAGATCATCACCTTGAGGGGGATCCATCTTGGTGCGCTCCTTTCCGCGGACCCCCAGCGCTCCGTCGTGGGGGGTGCGTTCCCGTGACCGTCAGGGCGCCTCAGGTGTTCTTGTCGTCTGGGGGAATGGGCGTGTTCTGGATGCGGATGTACTCCAGCAGATCATCTTCGTCGATGACCTCGCCCGCGGGCGGGGCGGTGATGACGAGACGGAACCCCCACCTGGTGTAGCGCGTGTCGCTCCGCTTGACCAGCGGATCTTTCCCCGCTCCCACGGTGTCGGTGGTGATCAGGCGCTTGAGCAGACCGTCACGGCCGGCCCAGAGCTGCCAGGAGATCTTGCCTTTGGTCTTCTCGCCGATGGGCCGCCCCGAGGCCCAGTTGATCAAGGTGTCCTTGGAAACCTTGCGTAGTTCCTTGTAACTCATCGTGCCCCGGTAGAGGAAGCCGCCGGAGACGGGCTTGCCCGCCGAGCACTTCAGCACGGCCTTCATCATGAACGGGTCGTACACGTCGATCGGCTGCAGGCTGGCGTCCCGGGCCATGTCCCGGTTCATCTGCCCTCTGTGCTTGTTCGGGAACCGGATCCACTTCTTGCCATCCGGAACCGGCCCGGGATACCGATCGGCGGCGTCGTACACGTTCTTGCCGACGCGGATCACACGGTAGGGGTCCGGCTTCTCGGCCGGGGACCTCCCGCCCGTCGGCCGGGGAAGGTCCCACCAGGTGAGATCCGCAGCCACCGGACCCGATGGGGACAGCTGGAGGCTGCCGCTGCTCCGGGTCCCGCTCCCGGAGACCGTCGACTTCGCGCCGAAGAAGTAGCGGTTGGTCTCGGAAATCCGAACGCCATGCTCGTTTCGGAGCTGCCGCTTGAGCGCGCGCGCCGGATCGGGAGCTCCCGCCTGCGCGGCGGCGGGATTCGTGGCAACCGGTACGGACGCGATCAGTACGGCGAGCGTCAGAGCAGCCCATCGTCTCATGGGGGATTTGCCCTTCTTGTTGAGCTTTTGGGGCATTCAACGGAAAGGTGAGCTCAAATGCGATGGTAACGGCTGCATTCCATTGTTGTCTTTGTCCGCTCAGGTGTTGGCCCCGTGCTCCACTCCGTGGCCGGCTCCTCCGGCCGAGGAGGTCTTCTCGGGTCCATCAGGCGCGACGGACCATCTGCCGGGAAGGGATGGCCAGGGCCAGCCAGACGACCACGGTGATGGTGAGGACGACGGCCGGCGCGAGCCAGACAGGACCCGCCGGCCAGGGCCGGGAGAGAAAGCCGATGCTCAGCATGGTCAGCGGGGCGGTGGACAGGAGCAGCCCGGATCCGGCGGCCGCGGCGGCGATGACCAGGGCTTCCCAGCGGATCATGGTGCGGAGCTGGCGGGGAGTGGCGCCCAGGTTGCGCAGGGCGGTCAGTTCGGCGGTCCGCGCGGTGGTGGTGGCGACCAGGCGGTTGACGACCGCGACCAGGACGTAGCCCAGGAGTACGGCGAGGACCGCGATGTTCACGAGGATCTCGCCCGAGGGCCTGCCCATCTCCGGGGCGGCGGGGTCGCCGGACAGGACGGTGCCCGGCCACTGCTTCAGGAGCTCGGGAAGGGGCGACGGACCCGGCGCGAGCCGTACAAGGATCGTGGAGTCCAGACCTGTGGTGGTGTGCCCGGAGGCGAGGTCACGGGAGACGGCGACGGGCCCGAAGCCGAGCGCGCGGGTGTAGGTGGCGACCACGCGGGCCGTCACCGCGGTGCCGTCGCCCAGGGTGAGGTTGACGTGATCGCCGAGCTTTCCGGCGCGTTCGTCGACGGCGATCGTGTCGCCCTTGAGCGCGGCCAGGCTGCCGCCTACGATGCCCAGATCCACCAGGCCTTCGGCGTCGGGGCCGAGCACCATGGCCGGCCGGGGTTCGAGCCGGTGGGAGTCGTCGCCGACGGCCGGCGAGCCGGTCAGCACGGTGGTCGTGGTGAACGCGGTGGCGGCGGTGACGCCCCGGGTGGCGCGTACGTCGGAGAGCAGGCCGTGCGGGATGCCGCCGAGGACCGGCGCGGTGATCGTGGCGTCGGCGCGGATGCCCTGGGCCGCCTCGTCGCCGGAGGCCTTCGCGATCGTGGTCTGGGTCAGCACGACGCTGAGCGCCAGGGTGACGACCATGCCGAGGGCGGCGATGGCACCCGCGGTCCTGAGCGCGTAGCCGTGGGTGTTGCTCACCGCGAGCCAGGCGGGCGCGGACAGACCGGGCGGCAGCCGCCTGGCGAGCAGGCCCGTCGCCCGCTGGACCAGCCAGGGGCCGGCCATGGCGAGCCCGATCACGGCCACCAGCGCCGCGGTGGCCGGGCCGACGGTGGCTATCTCGGTGCGGATCAGCAGCGGGGCCGTGGAGAGCACGACCGAGGCCAGTATGAGCAGCAGCCCGCCGTTCGTGCGGATGCGGGAGGGCGTGCGCGGCTCGCTGGCCGACTCCGCGACGGCGGCCACCGCCGGCATCCGCGACGCGCGCAGGGACGTGCCCCACGTCGACATCCTGACCACGCCGAACAGCAGCAGCGCGGCGGCCACGGCGGGCAGCGGGCTGTAGGAGAGCGGGAGATCGCCGGGCAGCGTGCCGACCGACACCAGCAACTCGCCGAACCGGGCGGCCAGATAGTAGCCGAGCGCCGCCCCCGGTGCCATCGCCGCCAGCGCGGCCACGGTCCCCTGCACGGCGACCAGCTTCCGCACCTGGCGCGGTGTGGCACCGGCCGCACGCAGCAGCGCCAGGTCGCGTCGCTGCCTGTTGATCGACAGAGCCAGCCCGCCGGCGACCACGAACCCGACGACCATCAGGCTGATCCCGCTGATGGAGGCGGGCAACGCGATGAGCATGCCGCGGGCGGCGGCCGTACCGGGGGCTTCGGCGTCCCCTCTGGCCCGGCCGGTGGAGATCTCGTACCGGTCGCCGAGCCGCTTGGCGAGCTCGTCGGCGAGCGCGGCCGCGGTGACGCCGTCCTCGGCCCTGAGCGCGACGAGGTCCACGGTCTTCGCCCGCGGCCCGGCGTCCCTGGCGGCGAGCTTGACCGCGGTCTCGTCGCTGAAGTACAGGCCGGGCGCGTCGACGAGCGCGGTGACGCGGTAGTCGCCCGACGTCCCGCCCGCGATGACACGCACCGTCTGCCCGATCCGTGCTTTTTCCATGCTGTACGGCAGGGCGATCTCGTCGCCCGTGTCCGGCGGGGTGCCGGTCACCTTCCTGCCCGCGTCGGCCAGCGCGGCAGAGGACCAGCCATGACCGGACGTGCTTGCCGTGATGGGAAGGACGGTGGCGGGAAAGCTGAGATCGCCGACGGCGGCCGCGACGCCCGGTACGGCAGCGAGCTGAGCGACCAGAGAGCCGGGCACCACGGCCCGCTCGGGCAGAGCGACCGGCAGGTCGTCCTTCTGCGGAATGGACTGCCTGGCCGAGACGATCACGTCGGCACCGGGCAGGCGCTGGGTGGAGACGCTCGACCGCAGGCCCGACTCGATGATCACACCGGAGCCGGTGAGCAGCGCCATCCCGCCGAACACGGCGAGAAAGGCCACGACGAGGCCGCTGAGCCCGGCCAGGGAGAGTGCTGTCCTGATCACCTGGCTCCCTCCGGTACGGCGGTGAGCTGCGTGAGTCGCTGCGCCAGATCCCCGGCCGTGGGGGCGGACAGCAGGTCCACCACCCTGCCATCGGCCATGACGAGCGTGTCGTGTGCCCTCGCCGCGGCAGCGGGGTCGTGCGTGACCATGACCACGGTCTGACCGAGGTCGTCGACCAGCTCGCGCAGCAGGTCCAGCACCTGGGAGGCGCTGCGCAGGTCGAGAGCGCCCGTGGGCTCGTCGGCGAAGACCACGTCGGGGCGGGCGGCGAGCGCGCGCACGATCGCGGCGCGCTGCTGCTGACCGCCGGAGAGTTCCGCCGGCCGGTGCCGCAGCCGTCCGCCGAGGCCGACCCGCTCGACCAGTTCGCGCAGCCAGGCCGGGTCGGGGCGGATTCCGGCCAGGCGAAGCGGCAGCGTGATGTTGTGCTCGACGCTGACGGCGGGCAGCAGGTTGTAGGACTGGAAGACGAAGCCGATGTGCTTCCTGCGCAGCTCGGTGCGCTTGGTCTCGTTGAGCCGGGTGACGTCCACGCCGCCGATGGCGACCGCGCCCGAGGTGGGCGTGTCGAGCCCGGCAGCGCAGTTCAGCAACGTGCTCTTGCCCGAGCCCGACGGTCCCATGACGGCGACGAACCGGCCGCGCGGGAAGGTGAGCGACACGTTGTCGAGCGCGACGAGCTCACCGTGCTTCTTGACGACGTCGGTCAGGGTGACGACTCCACTCATGACCGCCGCCGGAGGAAATGGTGGGTGATGAGGCCGGCGATGCAGGCGACGGCGACGATTCCGGCGACCGTGCCGAGCACAGTGGCGGTCTCGCTTCCGAGGGTGTTCAGGACGATGTTGATCGAGGCGCTCACGATGAGGACGACCCACAGCAGCGCGCGAAGCGCGGTGCCGCCACCACGCGGCCTGGAGACGGGTGCGGACGGACGGCCTGACAGATCGAGGCGGTGGGGATCGTTCATACCGATCACTCTAGGAACCCGTCTCACCTGCGAAAATCCCGTCAGCTACCCAAGGCTTGGTAGTGCAGGCCGGAATGCCCCCGTATGCCCACCCTGAGGTGACGGGGTGACCCGTGACGCCTTCGAGGCACTCGAACGCCTGGCGGGCGGACTCGGCACCGCCTGCCTCGTTCTGATGACCCTGGTCTGCCGGGTCCTGGTCGGAGCCGGTGTGAACAAGGGGGCCGGGGGTTCGATTCCCCGAGGCGACTTCAGGTCGGAGGCCCTCCCGGTGACTTCCATCGATGATCGCATACAAGACGGCGCCGATTCGTCGATGCGTGCGACTCCATACTCAAGGTCGAATACGTGCATCGGCATCGCTTCCGCACGCGAGCCGAGGCCCGGCTGAAGATCGCCACCTGGTTCGCCGACTTCTGCAACGCCCACCGGCGGCACAGCGCCGCCGACGGGTTACCCCCGATCGTCTACGAGCAGCAAGTCATGGCCGCGCGAACCGTGACCAGGGCGAGGCTTCGGGAAGCCATCGCCGCATAACGGAGTCTCCACGTTTTCAGGGAATGGGCACTCACGGACCCTGAATTCGATGCACGCGATCGATGATCACCGCTTTAACCTGCACGGATGAACTATCGGCACCCAGAGATCCCAGTCCCCAGCACGAGACGTCACAACGGCATAAGAGGTTGATATGCACATCAAGGCGAACAAAAGAAAACCCCCGCCCGTGATGGGCGAAGGCTCTCCGCGTTGTACGGCTACAGGCAGTTGACCGACTCGACCCGGGAGCTGTTGTACGAGCAGGAGTCGATGAGCTTTCCAGACGGGTTGCGGATGTACCCCGTGTCCGAGGCCTGGTTCCAGATGTACGCGAACGTCCCCCCGGACCGACCCCAGTAGCGGATGGTCGAGGTGTTCGTACCCTTACCGGTCCGCACCGTGACCGTCTTCCCAGCGCCGAGGGTGAACGTACCAAACGTGTAGACGTGATCCGACGCAGACGTCTTGTCGCGGAGGGTCCACCCCTCGAGGTCGATCGCCTTCCGGGTGGTGTTCTTGAGTTGCGCCCACTCGCCGTTCAGGCTGCTGTTCGCCCCGTTGTCCGGTGACCCGGGCGAGTTGTAGTAGATCTTCACGAATTGGACCACGGGGAGCACGGTGGCCTGCGCCGGCACAACGGGGACGAGCGCCACAGCCAAAGCGGCAGCGGACAGAGCCAAGGGGAGGGAGCGCACTGGTGGATCCTTCAATATGTGAGATATGGGGCAAATGTGAGACGGCTGGCCTGCGGTGCAGGTTGGCATGTGAATTCGGTTTCCTTGGCGCGCCAGGACGTGACGACGCCCCATCTGATCGAGGAGTGAGGGCGTCGGCGTAGGTGCGCAAGAGGACTTCCACGCTGTTGCCTGCTCACTCAGCCACCTGCTTCGGTGGGACGCCCGCGTACAGCCAGATGGACAGGCATGCGCGCCGAAGGTCGTAAGGCCGTTTGGCCAGCGGAGAGCCGTACTCCTCTAGGGTTCGCGCGAGCTGTCGGGCTTCGCCCTAGATCCGTAGGGCCGGTGGCCGAACTCCTGCTGTGCATAGGCGGTCATCGCCGCCGAGGCGACTCATGAAGACCTACGGCGCGCCGGTCACCGGAGTGGCATCTCACCGCTCGGCGACGAGGTTCAGGAGAGAGCGTTGCTCGGGGGATCCCTCCAATCGTCCTGCTCCGCTGTCTCGTCGGCGGAAGGGACGGGGAGGTCGGTCTTGGCGCCCCAGCCGGTAAGGCGAGCGTCAACGACATGGAAAACCCAGACACTGGCGCCGTTGGCGAGCCACTCGGCCCAGGAGGTCTGGACCCTGCGTACCAGCTGATCCTTGCCGAGCCAGAGCCGCCACGAGACCTTGGTCTTCGCGTCTCTCCCGGTGGGCGGCTTCCTGCCGTACTGGTCGCGGAACGCGGGAGAGGTCTTGTAGAGCTGGGCGTAGGTGATCGTCCCCTGGTGGATCGTGGTGGGGGTGCCGTCGTAGACGCCGCCCGGGCGTTTGGCCTCGGTCGTGGTCAGCACCGCCTGCAACGCGGCCGGATCACCGAGATCGATCCCACCGGACTCCAGGAAGGGACGGGTCTTCTCGTCCTCGTAGAACAGGACCCAGGTCTTCCCCTCGGGAACGGGGCAGATCCAGCCCTGGCAGTACGTCCGGCCCGTGAACGTGAGGAACCGCATGGAAGGCTGGGGGTCATCGGATCCGGCGACGTCTCTGACATCGGTGGCCGTCACCGTGCCCTTGCCGAACTCGGCGCGGGTCTTTTTCCGAAAACTGTTTTTCTCTCCGTCTCTTCTCCAGGTGGTGACCTCCGACATGGCCACGCCCCGGTTCTCGACGAGCTGACGCCTGAGCGCGTCGATCGGGCTGATCGGGCCTGTCTGAGCGCCCGCAGCGGTACCGAGTCCGGTGACCGCGATGGACGTGGCCACCGCGACGGCCAGTGGGGCGATCCATCGCTTCATCCGAGTGGTCCTCTCTCGATGTCCCGTGCCGGAAAGGCATCGCTGATCTTCTCGTCCCGAGGTCTATTTTCGATCACCGGATTATGGAGGAGCCAAGCCAATTGGTTCGGCGGCCGGCAATTCAGCGAACGCCGTGCACGTTAATCACCGCGCTTGTCACGGCTGGCAGGTGTTCGTAGCACGCCAGTGACGCATGGTCCGAATGCTTGTCAAGATGCTGAAGGTATTGCCGCAGCGCTGCGTTATGGCCCCCTTGAGTGTTCTTGTTGTGCTCCCATCCTGGCGTTTGGATCTAGGGGTGCTCTTCTGCGGTGTGTCACAAGCGGCGTGTTCCAGGCGCCTCACCCGTGCCGCCGCCTGTTCTGCCCGGCCTGGTCCTCTCGTAGTACGCAGGGCATCGACCTGTGCTGTCTGCCAAGAGAAGGAGTCGTGACCTTGACTGCGCTGACCTACACCATCCTCACCGACCCGACATCCCTGGAGGCGTCAGTGGACGGGCGGTCTCCGTCCACGGGGACGGCGTATCTGGTGGTCACCAACACCAGACAGACAGTGCCCTGGTTGAGGATCGAGGTGAAGGTGCCCGTCGGTGACGGCGCCGGCCACCTCACCCGGGACATCAGCACGATCAAGCCGAGGGGCGAGTACACCGACACCCAGTCGGGCCCCCAGGCGGCCACCCAGCCGGTGATCGTCCAGCCACAAGGCACCGATGTCTTCCAGGTCACCACCCAGAGCGGTCGCTTAGAAGGTTTCGCGCCCGGTGACTACATGGTGCTGACACTGGAGAACGTCACCGTCGCTCCCACCGCCGGGTTAGCCGTGCTGACGGTGACCGAGACCACCAAAACCAGTAGAGGGTGGCAGACCAGCCACGCGGCGGTGCCGGTGGTGAAGGCCGCTCCCAAGGAGATTCCGGCACCGCGCGATTTCCGCCCGGACAAGGCCCTGCTGGACGCCGGAGAAAGCCTCAGGCTGAGCTGGGATGGGTCCAACGACTTCAGCTACGAGATCCGGTTCCCCGGCGGGCATGCGGCCATCCCCGGGGGCACGCGCACCTGGTCACCAGCCGAAGCCCCGAAGCGGGCTACCACCTACATCTTGGTCGCCACCGACCCCACCACTCAGAAGCAGCACTTCCTCACCACGACCGTTCAGGTGCGCTATCCCGTCCTGGAAACCCTCACCGCCACGACTGGCATCGACACCCCCTGGGTCCAGGGAACGGCGGACAAGGGGCGCGTCACCTTCACCGGCACAGGGGTGGGAATCTTCAACAACTCCGGCGGGCAGGGGACTGTGACGGCCGACAGGGCCGATCTCAACGGTGTGAACACCGAGTGGGTGCAGGGGAGAAGCACCGACGACGGGAAGGTCACTTTCCCTAAGGATGGGCTCGATGTCCGTCAGGGGAGTGGGGCGTGGGGAACCGTACACGCCGACAGGGCCGATCTCAACGGTGTGAACACCGAGTGGGTGCAGGGGAGAAGCACCGACGACGGGAAGGTCACTTTCCCTAAGGATGGGCTCGATGTCCGTCAGGGGAGTGGGGCGTGGGGAACCGTACACGCCGACAGGGCTGACCTCAATGGTGTGAACACCGAGTGGGTGCAGGGGAGAAGCACTGACGACGGGAAGGTCACTTTCCCTAAGGATGGGCTCGATGTCCGTCAGGGGAGTGGGGCGTGGGGAACCGTGCACGCCGACAAGGCCGATCTCAACGGCATCAACACCGAATGGGTGCAGGGGAGAAGCGCCGACGACGGATGGATCAGCTTCCCCAAGGAAGGCCTGAACGTGCGCAAGGGGGCCGGACAAACCTGGGGAACCGTGTTCGCCGACAAGGCCGACGTGAACAGCGTGATCACCAGTCAGGTCCAAGGATCAGGCGAAGGCAAGGGGTATATCCAGTTCCTGGAACAGGACAAGGGCGTGCGGATATTCGGTGGTGTGTCCGCCGGTTGGATACGGGGACTTAACGATGACGAAGCCTGGATCCGCTTCAATGAAAAGGGTATATGGGTGCTCAAGAACCAGAACGGCAAGCGTGAGAGCGCGAACGTGGGTTGCGCAACGGTCAATGACCGGCCCGCATGATCACGGTGTAATCAGCGCTGTCGGCGGATGACGGGGACAGGGGTCAAGGTTGTTCGGACGTAGGGTGCTCCACCTTGACCCCTGTTGTTGGCCTGCTCCCTGGAGGGGTGGGACGACGGCGACGGGATGATCGGCCAGGGCGGGCTTCCGAGTACCTCCGACCGCACAGATACAAGCGGGCTCCTGAGTAGAGGCGCGGGCTCCTAAGTAGACGGGCTGACGCGCAGCAAGACGCGTCCGCGGTATCTGTGGGCCTTGCCCTGGGCTGCGGTCTCCATGTCCTCGTGTGCCTTGCGGGCCTGTGCCAGTGGGAGGACCGTGGTGTCCAGGCGGAGGTCGTTGCGGGACAGTCGCCGGTTGATCCAGGCGGCGGCCTCGGCCAGTTCCGTAGTCGTGGCCAGGCTGATCGCGAAGCCGACCACGGACTGGTCGTGGACGTAGAGTCGGCCGACGTCGAGGGAGTCCCCGCCCGGCGCGCTCGCCAGCCCGGCCATCACCAGGACACGTCCCCGGTCGGCGAGCGCGTCGACCGCGGAGCCGACGGAGCCGCGCCCGGTCGTGTCGCAGTAGACGTCCACGCCCTGCGGGGCCGGTCCGCGCAGGGCGGCGACCGGGTCGGCCGCGGTGGAGTCGATCACCTCGTCGGCGCCCGCCTCGGCGCAATACTCGGTGTTGCGGGGGCCGCGGGCGGCGGCGATCACGCGGACGCCGAGGTCCTTGGCCATCCGGATGAGGCATGTTCCGACGGCCCCGTTGCCGCCGGCCACGAACAGGGTCTCCCCCGAGCGCATCCGGGCGTGGTGGACCAGGCCCGTGTAGGCGGTGGCAGCCGGATGCAGCACAGCGACGGCGACGAGCGGATCCACCCCGTCGGGCAGCCGGTAGAGCCGGTCGGCGGGCACGCACGCAAGTTCCGCCGAGGCGCCCTGGCGCCCGCCGTACCCGAGGCTGTTGGACCAGACGCGGGTGCCGGGCGCGAGCCCGGAGGCGCCGGGGGCGGCCACCTCGCCGACGAGGTCGCGGCCGAGCACCAGCGGCAGGGGGATCGGCGTGTGGTAGGCGCCGGAGCGCACGAACGTGTCCACCCGGTTGACGGCCGTCGCGGTCACCCGGACCAGGACCTCGTCGGAGGCGGGCACCGGGTCGGGGAGCTCGCCGTACCGGATCGAGGACGCGGGGCCGCGCTGTTCGACGTAAGCGGCACGGATGGTCGTCGCCTCCTTCGTTGATCTCCCCATCGTCTCAGATGTCGGTTTTCGGGTATTTCTGTGACCCAGGTCGGGCGTGCTCGTCGACGCCGGCCGGTGAACCGGCCGCGGAAGCGAACCTGGGATTCGCCGCCGGGGTGCTGTGCGGAACCAGTACCCCGTCCAGCCGACCAGCGCGCTGAAGAACTCCTACGCTGCCGGACCAGGGGCAGCAGGAAGTGGGGCCGGTTCCACACCCAGTTCGCCCATCGCCTCGATGTACATTCGGTACCGCCTGCGGGCTTCCCCGTGACGGCGAGCCATGGTCAATGTCCGGACCAGATCCAGGTGCGCCCTCTCGTCATAGGCGTCCCGTTCGAGAAGCCGCAGGAGATAACGGACCGCCCTGTCGTGTTCTGCGGTCTGCTGTGCACGGGACGCCAGTGTCCTCAGCAGTGCCTGGTAGACGGCTCGAGCCTCCTCTCGCAATGGCTCCAGCCATTCGGAGTAGGGGGAGTCCTCGCAGACGTCGCCTGTGTACCGCGCCTCGGCAGAGGCGAGTTGATCGTCATCTTGCGTGGCAAGCGCTTCGGCGGCAGCAGAGAGGAACTCCTCGACGTCCACTCGGAGGCCGACAAGCTGGATGGTGTGCTTGTCCCCTCGAACGAACTCCCCGGCGCCGAACTTACGCTGCGGATCAAGGACGGAGCGGACGGTCGACAGGGCGACCGAGAGCCGGTTGGCGCATCGGCCGGGGTCTTCCCCCGGCCAGAGAGCCTCCATCGCCACCTCCCGGGCGACGGATCGCCCCCGCTGGCAGACCAGCCATGTCAGCAGATCGCGAGCCTTCCGTGACTGCCACTCGGCGGCGGGGACGGAACGTCCATAGCGGCTCAGCCGTACCCCGCCGAGCACACAGAAGCGCACCGCGCCGGGGTCCAGGAACGTGACCGCCCGCAATAGTCCTGCGCCGGAGTCGTGCGGACCACGGATCCCAGCGCGACGCAGCTCACGCTCCGCCTCGCGGAGGCCATCACGCCGGCTGACAGGATCGGTGCATCTGAGGGCCGCCCGGGCGAAGCCGTTGCGTGCCGAACCCAGCGGGCTGCCGATCTCCACCCAGACCTCGCCGGCGGCCGCGAGCAGCTCCTCGCGATCTTCAGGCGAACCGGCCACTGTGATGGCCGACAGTTCCAACGCCTCGGCCGTGGCCGCCTGATCTCGTCGGTTGGCGGCGGCCACACGGGCGGACCGCGCGTAGGCGGCGGCCTTGGCCCGATCGCCGGCTTCCGCCCATACCCAACCGGCGGCTATAAGCGCCCCGACCTGGCTGGATCCACCGCCTACGGCTACCGCGCGTTCGGCAAGCCGGACGGCTCGCTCGGGGTCGTCGACGACGTGGATTCGAGCCAGCCCGGCCAGGGTGGATTGGATCAGATGCACGTCCTGGAGTTGATCGGCATGCTTCAGCGCGTTCTCATAGCTGAACTTGGCGCGCGGCAGGTCTCCGCGCTCCAGGTAGACCTTGCCGAGGCCGGCCAATGGATGGCCCAGCTTGTCGCTGCCGACCCGTCCAAGGATTTCGCACGCCTCTCCGAAGTCGGCCAGGGCTTCGTCGAGCCTGCCGAGTCCCATGAGTGCCTCCGCGCGGTTGTGCAGGGCGATCGCCCCGTTGACCGGCGCGCCTGCCAGCTCCGCCCGCCGTACCGCAAGCTCCAGGTCGGCCAGGGCCTCGGCGTACCGCGCCTCCTCGGTGCGGTGCGAGGCTCGATTGGCCAGGACGCGTACGGCCAGCAGCAGGTCACCCGAGCTCTCCGCGGCGGCGAGCGCAAGCGTGCTGTGTCGTTCGCTCGCGGCTCGGTCACCCTCATCGTGGGCGGCCATGGCCAGCGCGGTGTGCGCGCACGCCGCCGACCGTTCATCACCACAGACCGTCGCGATGGAAAGGGCACGTTCTGCCAGATGCGCCGCGGCCGAGAGGTCGCCGACGAGCCAGCGGGCGCTGGCGGTCCAGGCGAGAAGCATGGCCTCGTGGGGGGAGACTTCATCGGTGAGGACACCGCGCTCGAACGCCTTCAGCGCGGCCCGGTAGTCGCCGCGATGATAGTGAATCATCCCGATCCGCCACGCCACGGCGGGATCTGCGGCCGTGGCATGGCGTAGACACTCCAGTGCTCCCGCCCAATCGCCCTGCACCTGCCGAGCTTGGCCTTCGGCCAAGTCGACAGTGGACGTCCGCAGCTCCGCCGGAACCGCGCGGCAGGCCCGCGCCACCTCCACGGGACGCCCTTCGGCCAGCAGCGTGTCCCACCAACGTTCGATCATCGTGACGAGGTGGACGGGGTCGCTCGAAACGGCCAGGGCCTCCCTGATGAACCCGCGTTCTTCATACCAGCGGGCTGCCCGCGACGCGCGCTTCCGGTCGGCGCCTCCGACGCATTCCCGGATCAGGGTCGTCACGACATAGCCGTCCTTACACTGTGTGATCAGGATGTGCTGGGCGGCCAGAACGCTGATCTCGTGGCGGGAGATGTCGAGGCCGATCGCCGTGCACAGCTCCGGGGTGAACCAGGGCAGTGCCGCAGCCGCGCGTAAAAACTCGTTCATTCGCACATCACCGTCATTGAGCACCTCTTCGACCAGGTAGTCGAAGAGTGGCCCGGCGGGCGCGGCGAGGCGCTTCAATCGGTCCTCGGCCGGCAGGCCACCGAGCCAGCTCAGTGCCAGACGCACGGCGACCGGCCAGCCGATAGTGAGCTTCTGGACCTCCTCCGCCAGCACGTCGGCGTCTTCCGCCAGTACGAGGCGGGCCAGCGATCCCGTCTCCTCAAGCGTGAAGGCCAGGTGTTCCGCCGAGACCTGGAACACATGACCCAGGCCGCAGAGCCGCTGAATCGGAAAGGGCGCCCCCGAACGCGAGATCAACACCAGATGCAAGTTCTCGCCCCCGTGCCGGCACAACCCCTCGAGCAGGCGGCTTCCGACCGTATGCGGGGCGAGCCGCTCTACCTCATCGATCACGAGAACCGCGGAGTACGGCAGCGCAGCACCAAGTTCAGCGGCGAGTGCAGCCGTACGGACCGGGTCGTCCGCGGCGGGCCCGATCGATCGGGTCCATGCCGCAGGTGCCCCCAAGCCCTGGCAGACCTCTTCGACCAGGGTTGCGTCGTCGGCCTGTGTCACCCATGTCACAGGCACATCCGGCCGCGTCCGCGCCCATGCGTGGACGGCCGACGTCTTCCCGCCGCCCGGTCCGGCGGTCACCACCGTGAGGCGGTGCCGCATGATCTGATCCAGGGAGCGCATGAGCTGGGGGCGTGGCAGCAGGTGCTCGGTCGCCGTCACAGGCGCAGTATCCGCCGAGCTCACCTTTAAGGCAACTGAAAGATCAGCTCTTACCGTTGTCCCTGTTCCCGGTCTCCAATACACAAGGAGAGATCATGAGATTCACCCCAGCCCTGCTGGCAGGAATTGCGGGCACCCTGATTCTCGTCCCTACCCCAGCCACGGCCGGCGACGAAGAGGCCGACGTGGATGTACGGCTGGCTCAGCTTGAATACACCAGCGGCATGATAGTGACCTTCACCGACAGTCGGCCGTCGGATGACATCGGAATGGTTCAAACCGGAATGATCGGCCGTACCCTGCTCATCGCCCGTGATGAGGGCGACACCTTTCTGGAGACCTATCTGAAGATCACCCCAAGGGATGTCGCGGTTCCGCGGCGTCTCGTTGATGATCATGGAACCGATACGCCGCCGGAGCTGCAGCTTCGCAGGATCACCGCGTCGCCGGTCGTCGCCGACAGTCTGGCCCCGCCGCGGAGCGCGGTCATCTCGGGCGCGGCCGCATGCAATTTCTCCCACTTCAACTGGTTCGACTGGCATGACGCGGGGGTCCCGGGAATGGCTCCCAAGTCCTACCTCGCCTCCCAGTTCGGCGGCAAGAAGCGCTATTCCGATAGCTATGTCGCCAACTGCACCCCGGAAGGCTCGCCAAGCTATCTCTACGCCAGGCATCGGATCTACTACATGAACGCGTTGGGGAACTACGTCAAGCACTTCGACTCCAAGCTGGCGCCGTGGCAGCACCAGGCGATCGAGAAAGGATCCATTAAGCGCTGGCGCAAGGTCCATTACGACGACGGCTGGAACTCCAGCCCGAGCTGCGGCGGGGGCAACTGCGTCTACACGCGAGAGGGACGCTTCCACGACTGACGGTGTGGGTGCCGAAAACTGGTCCACCCGCGTTGAGCCGGAGTCACCCAAGCGCGGGTCACCACCGGCTGAGCGAGCGTTCAAGGGGTTGTCGTCTTGGCCGTGCCATACGGAGAAGCCCGGGCCATCAGTCGATGGCCTGGGCTTCTCCGTGTTTCGGATCAGTCGCCGACGCCCGGCTGCCGTCTGTTGACTCTGGTCGGTCGTGCCGTATACGTGCCGAAGTCCAGCCCAGGAGAGGCGTCCTCCGGGGTCGGCAACCGGGCTCTTGCCGTGTATGAGGCGGTCACCGCTGCCGGGCCGGCTCATGAAGATTCACGGCGGGTCGGTCACCGGAGTGGTACTTCACCCCTCGACAACCAGGTTCAGGAGAGAGAGCTTTTGGGGGAATCCTTCCACTCGTCCTGCTCCGCTGTCTCGTCGGCGGAAGGGACGGGGAGGTCGGTCTTGGCGCCCCAGCCGGTAAGGCGAGCGTCGACGACATGGAAACCTCCGACGCTGGTGCCGTTGGCGACCAACTCGGTCCAGGAGGTCTGGACCCTGCGTACCAGCTGATCCTTGCCGAGCCAGAGCCGCCACGAGACCTTGGTCTTCGCGTCTCTCCCGGTGGGCGGCTTCTTGCCGTACTGGTCGCGGAACGCGGGAGAGGTCTTGTAGAGCTGGGCGTAGGTGATCGTCCCCTGGTGGATCGTGGTGGGGGTGTCGTCGTAGACGCCGCCCGGGCGTTTGGCCTCGGTCGTGGTCAGCACCGCCTGTAACGCGGCCGGATCACCGAGATCGATCCCACCGGACTCCAGGAAGGGACGGGTCTTCTCGTCCTCGTAGAACAGGACCCAGGTTTTCCCCTCGGGAACGGGGCAGATCCAGCCCTGGCAGTACGTCCGGCCCGTGAACGTGAGGAACCGCACGGGAGATTGGGGGTCATCGGATCTGTCGATGTGTCTGACATCGGTGGCCGTCACCGTGCCCTTGCCGAACTCGGTGCGGGTCTTGCGCCGAGAACTGTCTTTCCCCCAGTCTCTCCCCCAGGTGGTGACCTCCGACATGGCCACGCCCCGGTTCTCGACGAGCTGACGCCTGAGCGCGTCGGCCGGGCTGATCGGGCCTGTCTGAGCATCCGCAGCGGCGCCGAGTCCGGTGACCGCGACGGACGCGGTCACCGCGACGGCCATCGTGGCGATCCATCGCCTCATCCGGGCTGTCCTCTCTTGATCCTTCTCACCTCGAGAAGGCGCCGTTGATCTTCTCGTCCCGAGGTCTCTTTTCGATCACCGGATCATGAAGGAGGCAAGCCGACCGGTTCGGCGGACGGCAATGTGGTGGCTATCGCTCACGTGCCGTCACGGAGCAGACCACCAGCTCGGCAGATCTTGCCAACGCCGCTGCCGACGACGGCCCTGGACATCGGTGTACGTCTCGTGGACGTCGTGCTTGCCGTCGAATTGGACCGTCCGCCGCAGGAACGTACGGCCCCCGCCCACGCGCAGCTCGTACGAGGCCGGCCGATCACCACTTGTCCCACCCCGACCATGCGTACCAGGGACCGGAGATCGGATCGAGCCGATCCACGTCGTCCTCGGGCATCTGACCCGCCGGGCTCCATACGAAACCTGCCGATGTGCGGACCAGCCAGTCGTCGATGCTGAATCGGGCTCCGCCGCCAGGCGTCGCCTCTGACCAGCAGACCGGATAGAGACCCACCCGCCGGCACTCGTGCGAGGAGGCGCCGCTTCGAGCCACGGCCTGGGCGTGCTCGGCCAGGGCGGACTGCGACAACGCGAACCGTACCCGGAACGGGACGTCGGCGGTGATCGCCAAGAAGGTGCAGCCGACGATGATCCATGGCATCAACCAGCGGAACTGGTTCGCGGACACCGCTTCGAAGTCGGCTACAAGCGCCACGACACTCCGCATGATCCCCAGTAGGCAGAGCGAGCCGCCCACGAAGAACGCCCAGAGGAACAGTTCGACGTACAGGTACGGCGCGCTGGCCCACCACAGGCACACGAGCGCCGCGAGCGAGAACGCCGTGAGCAACGGCCATCCCGGCGGCTTGGTGATCACAGCGCCACCTTAACCATCAGATGATCGAGTCCACGGGGGTTTGGCCATGTTCGGCGGTCATGGGCGATCAGGGATCGTTTGATCGGCCGGCCGGTCCTGTCGTTGCGCCGGATCGCGGCGGTCAGCGCGGGGGTCCGGATCAGGAAGCGAATGACGACGCCCGCAGCCGCGCGGCTACGAACCGCGGTACACCTCCCGGGACCGCTTGGTGATGCGCCGGTCCGCCTCCGGCGCCCGTTGCTCAACCGCCGGTCACCGTCCGTTTTCCCGTGCTGACAGTCAGGAGCGGGCCAAGGCGGGCTGATTGGTGTTCTTCGCGGGCATCGGGGAGGCTCTTTCCGGCACCTGACAAGCATCCCGCGAAGGATTCGGACGTCGTCCGTCGGCACGGCGCGGATCGCACCGGTCAGAATCTGCCAGTAGGCCCGCGTCGGGTGTGAGGGTGGCGCGGTCGGCGAAGGAGGCGTGTGGACGAGAGCGTGTCGTTGGCCCAGCTTGCCCATCGGCTGGAGGAGGTGGTCGATGAGCTACGCGGCATCCCCGTCGACGTCGAGCGGCTGGAGGACAGCGAGCTCGTCCGGCAGCAGATCGCGCAGGCCACCCACTCGGCGGGCGAGCTGCGCGCCATGCATCCGGTGGGCTCGCGGGAGAAGGGCCGCCAGGAGCAGAAGAGCAGGCGCAGCGTGCTCGACGTCCTGCGGGACGGCATGGCGATGCGGACGATCGTTCACGCGAGCGTGCTGGACGACCCTCGTAAGGCGGCCCGGATCAGGGAGCTGCATGCCGCGGGCAACCTGCACCGGGTCGTCGACGAGCCGATCCAGCAGATGCTCGTCTTCGACCGCACGGTGGCGTTCATCCGGATCACCCCCGTCGCCTACTCACCGGGCGCCCTGATGATCAGACAGCAGAGTCTGATCACCATCCTCATCGACCTGTTCGAGCAGACCTGGGCCAGGGCCAGGGAGGTCACTGAGCCGACGCACCGGCTGACCCCGCGCGAGCGCGAGGTGCTCGCTCTGATCGCCGAAGGGCGCTCCAACGGCGCTATCGCCCGCGCGCTGTCGATCACGGAGGCGGCCGTCGGTAAACACGTGGCCAGCCTGTTCGTCAAGCTTGAGCTACCCGCGACTCAGGACGACAACCGGCGGGTGCTGGCGGTGCTCGCCTATCTGCGCGGAGCGGCGCGGTAGTGCCAGACCGACCTCATCCTCGCCCTAGCCCCCGTGCCGACGGAGTCCGGCACGGATTTCAATGGCGTCATGCAACGAATGACTGGATTACTGGTTGGTGCGATCTTCGGTGCGGTCTTCGTCGTCGTCAACGCGCAGAGCCCGCTGAACACCGTGACCGTGAACCTCCTGCGGGTGCTCGCCTGCCTGGGGGCCGCGAGTGTCATCGCCATATGGTTCGCCACAGCGCGGAAGGAGCGGTCCACCGCGGGCCCGCGACGGAACATGTTCGGCCGTGGCTACCTGATCATCGTCGCCGCCGAGGCGATCCTGCTCTTCGGCGGGATCCAGGTGCTCGCCGCCTGGGGACGTCCTGAGCAGACCAACGTGGCCTGGGTGGCGTTCGTGGTCGGTGTGCACTTCATCGCGTTGGCGCCTGTCTGGAAGGACTGGAGCATCGCCGTACCCGGTGTGGTTCTCACCCTTCTCGGCGTCGCCGGTCTTGTCATGGCGTCGACGGCCGCTGTCGCCTGGGTGCCGTTCGTCAGCGGTGTGCTGTCCGGGATGGTGCTCCTGACCGGCGCCGCCACCTTCGGCTGGCGCACTGTGACAGCTCGGACGGCCTAGCCGGGCCGCGGCCGTGCCGCCCGGGTCGCGGACGGCGATCGACGGCGCCGGTGCGGACGGGGGAGTGGCCATGACGCCTGAGCTGGTGTGATCGGCGGCCCGGAGCGTTGTCGCCGGGCCGCCGGAGCTTCATGTACGGAGACGTCCTCCGCCGCTCACGCCACCAGGGGCTGCTCGGCCAGTTCGGTCAGCTTCACGGTGTACAGGCCGCCGCGCGCGGCCTTCACGTCGGTCACCTTGAGCTGCGTGCCGGGGGCGAGGATGAACTCCTCCTCGCCGGTGAACGCGGAGAAGCCGCGGATGCCCACGGCCCGCATGGGGAGCACCTCGAAGAGCGTCCGCTTGCCGCGGCCGAGGAACGCCTGGGCCACGCTGAGCTCCGACGTACACGAGGACACGCCCCACCACGTCACGGTCCGGCCGAGCGGGTACTGCGCCCGCAGGTCCAGCGACACCCCGCGCCACAGCGGCTCCTTGCGGGCCGGCAGACGCGACACGGCCGAGAACAGGAGGCGCAGGTACGACAGGTACGGGACGATCCGGGTGCGGTCCGGGTCGCGCAGGACGGCGTTGATCTGCCGGTAGAACGCCGACTCGCAGGTGTAGAGGTAGAGGGCCGCGATCTCGTCGGCGGACAGGCCGCCGGCCGCGCCGTCCGCCTGCTCCTCGCCGAACCGGTGCGACTGCTCCGTGTGCCGGTCGAGACCCGACAGCAGCTTGGCCACCGGGGCGACGGCCTCGCGGAAGTCCATGAGCGGGGTGTCGAACACGCCGGTGATCGCCGGAAGTTCCAGCCCCTCGTCTTTGACGCCGGCGAGCCGTTCGAGGTAGAGCTTGTGCAACTCCATCGTGGAGGCGATGAACGCCCCCATGCGGTCGGCCGTGTCCGCGTCCGCCCCGCCGGCCTGCGCCGCGAGCGTGTTCCACCCCTTGCTGGGCAGCCAGTCGATCTCGTCGGTCCCGAGCGCCTTGAGGGCCGTGTTCACGGCGGCGAAGTGGTTCCCGTCGCAGAAGATGTCGCCCTGTGCCGCGGGGTTGGGGTGGTCGATGTGCCAGACCTCCACCCCGGGGTACTTCTGCTGGAGCCGGAGTACGACCTCTTTCAGGCTGCGGGCGTGCGCTCCCCACCACGCGAACACCACGCCCCGATCCTGCTCGTCGGCGTCCTGTTTGGCCTTCAGGATCTCCTCGACGAGCTTCTCGACGACCGGTCGCCAGAACGCGGTGTGCCGGTCGGTGGCCATCGCCCCGTCGCCGCTGGCGGTGAGTGCCGCGTTCAGAAGCAACACGCCCTGCGTGAGCATCGCCTGGAACCATTCCGGCGGCTGCACGGTGTCGTGCCTCTTCAGGAGCGCGCGGATGTCGGCGATCGGCGTCTTCTTGGGGATGCCGTGCTTCCACATCGCCGCCGCCTTGATGATGCAGCGGATGGTGATGACCTTGCCGAACTGGCTGTCGTCCCAGTTGTGGAAGGTGTTGTCGAACATGGCGATGCCGGTGGCACTCTCGGCCCGCGGGTACGGGTTCTGGCCGAAGACGACGACCTTCCACTTGTGCGGCGGGTGGGGTTTGAGCGCCTGGAAGGTCAGTTCCCGGACGGGCACGACCCCGGGGCCGCGGCCCGGGCCGATGAACGCGGCCGCGGCCGGTTGCGCCTCGATGACCGGCTTCAAGGGCGGCAGCCATGGCTCGCCGCCGCCCTTGAAGAGTTCGGTGAGAGCCAGCGGGTCATTCGGGTCGGGCGGGGTGGGGGCGTTGGCGTCTCTCATCGTGAGCTCCCGGATCGGCGAGCCGTACCGGTGACGGCACGGGTGGTGGAGGTGGGGGAATTGTGCCGTGCGAAGACGCCGGACGCGATGTCGGGGAACCGGCGGGCCCACCCGCTGGAGTGGGCGGGCTCTCCGGTATGAGGGGCGGCTCGCCGTAAGGCCTGGTCCGCGGGAGGTTCAGGGCGGGGCGATCCGGAGCTGGTGCGTCCGCGAACGCGAGGATCGTCCCCAGATCTCCAACCAAGATCCCGTTCGCCCGCGTGGCACGGTATCTTCGTGGACGTTGGAAACACCCCTCCCCGCGCCCGGAGTGAGCCATGACCATCAAGCATGTCAAGCCGCTGCTCAAGGTGGTGCTGGTGGACATCAACACGGAGGTGGTGCAGGCGGGACGGGCGGCGTTCGCCGACACCCCCGAGGTCGAGATCCACGAGGGGTCGATCCTCGCCCAGCACGTCGATGCCTGGGTCAACCCGACCAACTCCCGCGGGCGGATGGACGGCGGGGTCGACGCGGCCATCAAGCGGCACCTCGGAGCGGGTATCCAGTTGCGCGTCCAGCGGGCGATCCGCGATCAGTTCGGCGGGTCGCTGCCGGTGGGAAGTGCCATGTGCGTACCGTCCGGGGCGACCAACCCGAAGTTCCTGATCTCGACGCCGACGATGGTGGAGTCGGTGCAGGACGTGAGTGAGACGCTGAACGTGGCTCTGGCGTGCGCCGCCGCGTTCCAGGCCATCCACATGCAGAACGAGAGGGAGCCGGGCAGCATCGAGTCGGTGGCGCTGGTCGGCATGGGCGCGGCGACGGGCGGGGTGCCTCCGCGGGTGTGCGCCAACTTGATGTGGACCGGCTACACCCTGTTCAACGACTACTACTTCCGGGACTACGACGACCTGCGGAGGACGATCCGCGAGCAACTCGACGACATCGACAGCCGCCCCGAGGAGGAGCGGGTGCGGATCAATCCGCCCGCCGCCCCGTCCCGTGGTTGACAGGGGGAACGCGACCCGATCGAGCGGAGCCTGATCACCTCGCGCGTCATCGACCCGGGCAAGCCCGACGAGGGCTCACTTCGGTTCATGTACTCAGACGAGGGCTCATTTTGGTTCATGTACTCAGACAGGGTGGGTACGCGTACTCAGGCGTCCGGCCGGCTGGTGCCGGACCCTTGACGGCATGAACAAGCCACTCCAGCCCGTCATGACCGCCGCTTACTTCGCGCAGTCCGTCATCTCTTTCGGCGTGGCGCTCGGTAGCGTGGCGCTCGGCATCGTCTTCCTGCCGATCGACCCCTGGGTGCGTGCCTTCCTCGCGGTCGCCGTGCTGTACACGGTGACGTCGGCCTTCGGCCTGGCCAAGTGTGTGCGCGACCGGCAGGAAGTCGTCAGCGTGTCAAGCCGCGTCGACCAGGCGCGCCTCGACAAACTGCTCTCCGAGCACGACCCCTACAAGGTCGACAATCCCTGAGCCGCCCCTCCGGACCACCTATGCCTCGTCGAGTCCCCGCTCGATCGCGTAACGGACGAGCTCGACCCGGTTGTGGAGCTGGAGCTTGTTCAGGGTGTTCTGCACGTGGTTCTGCACGGTCCGGTGGCTGAGCACCAGCCGCTCGGCGACCTGTCTGTAGGACAGTCCCTTGGCGACGAGGCGCAGCACCTCGGTCTCCCGGTCGGTGAGGCATGGTCCGTCGTCGGAAGGCCCCTGCGTGGCGAGGCGGCGATACTCGCCGAGCACCAGCCCGGCCAGGCCGGGGGTGAAGACCGGTTCCCCCTCGGCCGTGCGCCGGACGGCGTCGAGGAACTCCTCCCGGCTCGCGGACTTGACCAGGTAGCCGGAGGCCCCGGCCTTGACCGTCTCGAGCACGTCCTCGTGCTCGCCGCTCGCCGACAGCACCAGCACGCGGGGCGGATGGGCGGATGCGGCCAGCCCTCTGGCCACCTCCACCCCGGGCAGGTCGGGAAGCCGCAGGTCGAGGATGACCACATCGGGGCGGACGGCGGCGGCGACGCGGAGCGCCTGGCGGCCCTCGCCCACGGTCGCCACCACCTCGTACATGGCGTTCTCCAGGTCGCGGGCGACCGCGTCCCGCCACATCGGGTGGTCGTCCACCACCATCACCCGCAGAGCGCTGGTCATGCCGTAACTGTAAACCGGCTAGGCCGTGTGGGTCTGCTCGTGGGCGGGAGGCCGTGCGGGGACGGGGATGATCAGCTCGACCTCGGTTCCCTGGCCGGGCACGGATGTGAAACCGGCGGTGCCGCCAAGGCCGGCGATCCGGCCCCGGATGGACTGCGCGATGCCGAGCCTGCCCTCTGCCTCCGCCTCCGGGAGACGTCCCTCGGGGATGCCCGGACCCTCGTCCCGGACCGTGACGGTCATGGAGACGTCGTCGTTCTCGGCGAAGACCCAGGCCCTCGCGTCTTCGCCGCAGTGCCGCCGGACGTTGTCGAGCGCCGCGCCCACGGCCGCGACGACCTCGTGAGCCTGACCGGCGGGGAGCGGCAAAGGGGTCGCGGGTGTCGACACGGTCACCGTTGCCGTGGTGTACCGGCGTAGACGGGCCCCCACATCGACGAGGCCCGCGCCGTCCTGCCCCGCCATGGCCGGCCCGCTACGGATCATCTCGCGCAATGCCGCTTCCTGCTCTCCGGCGAGCCGCCCCAGTTCGACGGCTTCCCCGCCGATCTCCAGCCCGCGGCGTTGCACCAGCGCCAGCACCTGGAGAACGGAGTCGTGGATGCCGCGGGCGAGCCGCTCGCGTTCTCGGCCGGCCGCCTCTATCTCGACGGCCCGTTGCAGCCGTTCTTCCGCCTGTTTGGTGAGCCGGGCCACATGGCCGACGACGGTTCCGGCGAGGATCAGCAGCACGGATCCGTTGACGGGGACGGAGAGATCGAATCCGTGCCGACCACGCAGCCACAGGTCGCCGAGCGACAGCACGACCGCTGCGACCCCGCCCGCCCGCCGCCCGCCGTACACGGCCCAGGCGAGGACAGGTCCCCCGATCCAGGTCGCCGTGACCGGCATCACGCCTGCCGGCCCGGCACCAGGTCCCTGGACGTACGGCGAGGCCAGCATGCAGCCGAGAGTGACGAGAACGTCCATCACCAGCAGAGGGCGGCTTCTCGCGGTCGAGTACGCGATGGTGGTGGCCGCGGTCCAGACCGTCATCAGGCCGAGGACGAGCCAGCCCGCGACGGGACGCTGGTAGCCGCCGGCGCTCGCCAGCAACAGTGCGGCGTAACCCAGGGAGGCGATGCGGTAGACCGCGATAGCGCGCCAGAACGACCCCTCGATCCCCATGCGGCCCCATCACGCTCGATCGGCGCTGTTCCTGGTGAGCCCGACTATACGGCGGCTCGCGCCGGCCGCATGTCCCGCTGGAACGGCGGCTCGCGCCGGCCGCACATCCCGCTGGACCCGGGGTTCCGCTCGCTGCCCGCCAACCGGCCGGCCGAGCGGACGTGGTGGTCGATGCAACACTTTGCCCGGTAATTCCATCTGGGAGGTGACAGAGCCGACGGAAGGCGGGGGCAGTTGGAAGTGGATCCGCGGTTCGCGGAGTTCGTCGCCGAGCGTGGTGATGCGCTGCTGCGATACGGCTACGTGCTGGCCGGGAACCCGCATGACGCGGCGGACCTGGTGCAGGAGGCGCTGCTGAAGCTCCGCGCCGCCTGGCCGAGGCTCCTGGCCAAGGAGAATCCCGAAAGCTACGTGCGCACCATCATGGCCAGGCTGCACACGGCCGCCTGGCGGTTGCGCCGTCGCGAGCTGCTCAGCTGGGAGTTGCCCGAACACGGCCACCACGACGCGCTGCCCAGCGGTGACGAGCAGGCGATGTGGGAGGCGCTGGCCGGGCTGCCGCGCAAGCAGCGGGTGGTGCTGGTGTTGCGGTACTACGAAGGGTTCAGCGACGCGGAGATCGCGGCGACCCTGGGGATCTCCCGGGGAACCGTGCGGAGCCAGGCGTCACGGGCGCTCGACAAGCTTCGCTCCGCCGTACCGGCGGACAGTCACGGCATTTCTGAAGGCGTCAGGTCGGAGCACGGGGAGCGGCGATGAGCGACTTCGAGGACACGTTGCGCACGACCTTGGGGCGTGCGGCGGAACACGCGCCCCGGCTGCCCGGCGCGGCGGCGGGGCAGCTGGAGATCGGATACCGGCGGCGCAGGCGACGCCTCCAGGCGCTGCTCGCGGCGGCGGCCGTGGTGGTGGTCGCGGGCGGGGCCGCGGTGGGTCTGCGTGCGGGCGGTGGTGAGGGAGCGCCGCCGGCCGTCAACCCGTCCGGCGTTCATTCTGTGGTGGTCACCCTCCCGGAGGCCGCGCCTGAGCCGATCGAGAAGGTGTGGCCACAGGCCGTGTGGAAGATGCCCGCGAAGGGGGCGGACGGCCGGGAGCTGTGGCCGGTCGCACTGATCGACGACCGGACGTTGCTGGTCAAGGCCTGGCGTACCTTCGAGAAGACCGACGTGCTCTACGCCTACGATCTGATCGGCCGGAACCTGCGGAAGATCGCGGACGTGCCCGCGCCGAAGGGAACCGTCCGGTTCGCCTCGGACTTCAGCCTCGGCGACGGGCAGGTGGCCTGGTGGACCACCACGAAGGGCGTCACGCACATCTGGGCCGCCGCGCTGGACGGTGGAGAGGCCCGGCTGGTGGCCGACCGGAGAACCGAGGGCGACGATGTCTCCCCTCTCGACGGCCTCGGCGTGGCCAACGGCAACGTCGTGCTCTCCCTTTCCACGGGCGGGGTGCTCAGCGTTCCACTGGCCGGGGGGCCGGTGACGCCGGTCCAGACCGGCGCCGGCCTGCACCTGCTGTCCTGGCCGTGGGCCGGTTCGCCGGGCACCGGCGGGCCGCCCGGCCGGCCGCCCTTCAGCAAGCTGGTCAACCTGGAGACCGGGCAGACCAGCACGGCCGCCGTCCATCAGGGCGAGCAGGTGTACGCCTGCGGCGTGCGGTCCTGTACGGGGACGACGGCCGACGGCCGAGCCTTCACCCGGCTGCGTGACGGCTCACAGCAGAAGGACATTCCCGTGGGCTATCTGATCCCGGAACCGCCGACGCAGAGCCGTTTCCATGTGCGCAACATCAGGAGCGACGGGCCGGGGCTCGGTCTCTACGACGTGGACACCGGTACCTTCGCCGATCTGGGCATCCGGGAGGAGGCGGCGACCCGCGGCGAGGTTCCCGTCGCGGACCGTTCCGGTCGGCTCATGACCTACCGGCTCAAGAACGATCGATACGTGATCGATCTGTCCAAGATCCCGTAGCCGCCGCGGTGGGGGTGCGGCCGGACGTGATCGGGGGTGGGCGGATATTTACTGTTAGTAAAGTTTCCTTTATATTTGGCCTAACCCCCCAGCAAAGGAAGCACGACATGCGCAAATTGATCACAGTCTTATCGGCGACGATCATCGCGGTCGCGTCCGTGGTGTTCGTCGCCTCGCCCGCCCTGGCGCACGGTTACATCACCTCCCCTCCGAGCAGGCAGGCCCTCTGCGCCCAGGGGAAGGTCGCCAACTGCGGCCAGATCATCTGGGAGCCGGCCAGCGTCGAGGGCCCCAAGGGGCAGCGGAACTGCAGCGGCGGCGATGCCCGCTGGGCCCCGCTCGACGATGACAGCAAGGCGTGGCCGGTCACCAACGTCGGCGACTCGGTCACCTTCAACTGGCGGATCGAGGCCCGTCACGCCACCAGCACGTGGGAGTACTTCGTCGGCGGCACCCGCATCGCGGTGTTCGACGACCGGGGCAAGCTGCCGGGCTCCACGGTCTCGCACGCGGTCAGCCTGGGAGGCCGGACCGGGCGCCTCAAGGTGCTCGCCATCTGGAACGTCGCCGACACCGCGATGGCCTTCTACAACTGCGTCGATGTCAATGTCGGCGGCGGCGGCCCCGACCCGACCCCGAC
>NZ_NGFP01000339.1 GCF_002149035.1 Streptosporangium minutum | reverse complement strand
CGTGAAGGAACGCGTCGGCCTCCGGACCGTGGCGAGTTCCCGGCGGAGCCCTCGAACGGCCCGCCCACCTCCCTGGCGTTCGCCCGGAACTCCTCGATGGTCGGGCCGGTCCCAGGCCGTGGCCGTCGCCTGCTGCTCGTCGGTCATACGCGAGTCCCGGGGGGTGGTGGGCGGCGGCGGGATCCCGCCGCCGCCACGGCGGAGGCGGCCCGCGAGATCAGCCGCTCAGGGGCGTCCGTCGCCGAGGGGCGGGGCCGTGTACTGGTCGGCGAAGGCCGCCGTCGGCGCCGTCGGCGTGATGACGTCGACGAGGACGCCGTTCGGGTCGGCGACGATGAAGTGCCGCTGGCCGAAGTCCTCGCTCCGCAGGGAAAGCCTCGGCTCCAGGCCGGCCCGGCGCACGAGCCGGTCGTACTCGGCGTCGACGTCGGCCACCTCGAAGTTGAGGATCAGCCCCTGGACGGGTGAGCGGTAGCCCTCGGGGACCGTCTCGTGGGTGTGGTCGAGGAGCGCCAGCTCGTAGTGGGGCGGTTCCGGTCGCCTGAGGCTCACGTACCAGTCCGACTCGAAGGTCGTCTCGAAGCCGAACAGGCCGGTGTAGAAATCGCGCGTCTCGGCGATCAGCCGTGTGCAGACGACCGGGTAGAAGCTGGTCAAACTCATAAGGGAACTCCGATCCGAAAAACACATACCGTCGGTATGTTCGGCTAACCTAGATGCGTACCATCGGTATGTCAATCGTCCGACGACGGAGGCGCGAGGGTGAACCGGGCACCGCGGAGCAAGGCGCAGCAGCGGCTGGAGACCAGGCGCGCACTGGTGGCGGAGGGCAGGCGGCTGTTCGCGCGCCGCGGTTACGGCGCGGTGAGCCTCGCCGAGATCGTCGAAAACGCCGAGATGACGAAGGGGGCGCTCTACCACCACTTCGACAGCAAGGCCGACCTCTTCCGCACCGTGGTCGAGCAGGTGCAGCAGGAGGTCGCCGACAGGGTGACCGCCGCCGCCGAGGCGCGGGAGGATCCATGGGAGCAGCTGATCGCCGGCTGCCACGCGTTCCTCGCCGCGAGCTCCGATCCCGAGGTGCAGCAGATCATGCTCATCGACGGCCCCGCCGTGCTGGGCTGGGAGGAATGGCGGGCGATGGACGAGGCCTCGTCGGCCAGGCATCTCACCGAGGCGCTCACGACGCTGGTGGAGACCGGGATCATCGTCCGGCAGCCCGTCGCGCCGCTGGCCCGCCTCCTGTCCGGCGCCATGAACGAGGCGGCCCTGTGGCTCGCACGCTCGGCGGATCCCGCCGGCCTCACGGACACGACGGCGGCGCTGTCACGGCTGCTGGCGTCCCTGCGCCACCACGACCGGCCGGATGCCGTCCCCCGCTGACCCCATCCGGCTCCGGCCCAGCTCCGGCCCGGCTCCGCGCCCGGGCTTCCCCCGCCCGGCGGCGCCTCCGGGACGCCGCCGCCGTCACGGGAGCAGCAGGCCCCAGTAGAGGGCCCAGGGAACGAACACCACCCCGCCGGCGAGCAGGAGGCCGAGCCGTACTCTCTCCGCTCGCGGGGCGGAGCCCCGGGCGCGACGGCAGGCCAGGGCGGTCAGGACCGTGGCGGCGACGGAGGCCACCGCGAGGCCCTGCAGCGCCAGCCAGATCAACGGCCGTCCCGCCACCACGGGACCGGGCTCGGCCAGCTTTCCGCCGGTCATCAGCAGGTAGAACAGGTAGGAGAACGAGCCGAGCACCGCCGTGAGCCCTCCGGCGCTGAGCAGCCGCGCCGCCCCGGTCACCGGGACCGGCGGGCGGCGGCGCAGGCGCCGGACCAGCGCGACCACCGGATAGGCGGCGAACGCGACCACCAGCAGCACCAGCGCCGCGAGCTGCATCGACGCCGACTCCCACCAGGCGGGGGGATTCACCGGCACGGTCGGCGAGGCCTGCGTGGGGGCGGGGCCCGATATCCGCGTCGCGGGCGGCCTGCCCGCCGTGACGTCGCCGGCCCAGGAACCGACCAGATCGGCGTAGCCGGGGGCGAGCTCGGGCAGCCGGGTGACGCCGCCGTCGGGGCTCTGGTGGGCGGCGTGGTCGGCGCCGGGGAAGAAGCGGAACGTGTAGTGCCGGTTGCCGCCCTTCTCCAGCGCCCTGGCGACCACCGGCGGGCTCTCCTGCGGCGGGGTCAGCAGGTCGTGGGTGCCCCAGATGGCGAGTACCGGCTGGCGTACCGCGGCCAGGGTCGGCTCGGGGTCGTAGTAGGGCTCGGGGAACATGCCGCCGTCGGCGATCGTCCGGTACAGGTTGGGTTCGGCCCGCTCGACCAGCGAGCCCGTCACCCCCGCCTTGCGCAGCCCCGCCGTCACGGCCCAGGTCTGCTGCCGCAGCGGCGGCAGCCCGTTGGCGCCCACGAGCACGACGAAGGCGATGTCCTCCGAGCGGGACGCCGCGATCGGAGCCACCCAGCCGCCCTCGCTGAACCCCCATACGCCGACCTTCGCCGGGTCGACCCCCGGCTGGGTGCGGAGCGCGGCCACGGCGCCCAGCGCGTCATCGGCGAGCTGTGAGAAGGACCGCTGGAAGAGCGAGTAGCCCTCGGATCGCTTGTCGTAGACCAGCACGGACAGTCCTTCGCGGGCGAACCCGACGGCCTCGCTCATCAGCTTCGCGCGAGGTGTGCCCGTGCCCGAGCCGTGCACCAGGACGATGCCCGGACGCGGGGACCTCGCCGGGGCGGAGGCGGAAGTGAGGACCGTGCCGTGCATGAGGAGGCCTCCGCCGCCGCGGAAGCTCACCTCGGTCGCGGTCAGGCCGGGGGGTACGGCGGGCGGGGCGGCCGCCGTCGCGGCGGCGGGCAGGACGGGCGGAGCCAGCAGGCAGAGAGCCGCAACCATGGCCAGGAGGGGGCGTCGCATGTGCCGAATATAATCTGCAGAAGTTTTTCGGCAAACGTTTGTCTGCAGAAATCGTTCTGTAGAACTAGACTGCTCATCATGAAGGATGACGAGCCGTTCCTGCTCGACGACCCGGCGAGACTCAAGGCCCTGACACATCCCATGCGGCGGCTCATGCTGCGCCACCTCAAGGTGCACGGCCCCGCGACCTCGACCACGCTCGGCGAGGTGCTCGGAGCCAAGACGGGCACGACGAGCTACCACCTGCGCCTGCTCGAGAAATACGGCTTCATCGAGGAGATCCCCGAGCGCTCGACCGGCAGGGAGCGCTGGTGGCGCAGGGCCGAGGGCCCCCGGGACATGAGGCTGCCGGCACCCGGCCGGCTGGCCCCCGAGGACCGTCCCGCGCTCGCCGCGTTCCACCGGGCCGGCATGGAGGAGGACCGCGAGCTGTTCGAACGCTTTCCCGCGGCCTACCAGCGCGATCCCGACTGGGCCAAGAGCTCGCGCGGCATGAGCCGGATGACCAAGGAGGAGTTCGAGGAGTTCTTCGAGGCCTACGTCGCGCTGCTGATGAAATACAACCACCGGGTCGAGGACGCGCCACCGGACGCGCGGCCCCTGTACATCCGGCTCTTCGCCCTGCCCGCCGACGAGGAATGACCCGCCGCTCCCCTGGCCGCCGCTCCCCCGTCGGCCACCGTGACCATGACGCCCGCGCCTCCCTCTTCCGTACGCCCGCATGCCGCCCGGCCGCCGTGTCAACCCGGTCCCGGGATTGAGGGCCAGCGGAACAGCCGTTGGCGGCAAGCCGCTCCGTCGCGGGTCGCGAAAGGTCGTGCAGGGCGACGGGGCGGCACTCCATGGTCGGCCCGCTCGTCAGCCGATCCTGATCGCCTGCTCCCTTCGGATTCGACCATCCCACCGCCACAACGAGAAACAAGATCTTTTCACCGCCGACGGCTGCCCCGCTGGTCCTCATCCTGGAAGACGGCTTGTGTCGGCGGATGTCGTCCAGGCCGGTTTCGATCTCACACAATGCTCATTATGTGAGATCGGCGTGAGATCATTACCGGCGTGACCGAGCTCCTCCCCACCGCCGTCATCCGGCCCGCGGCTGCCCCCGTCTCGACCGTCTCCTCGTCCGGCGGCGCGCTCGCGCTGCCGGTGCCGATGGTGGCCACCGTGGGCGACATCGCCGGCCTGCGGCCGCGCTGCCGTAAAGGCGACGGCGGCGAGGTGCCGGGCGCCGACGTCGACGCCGTGGACGCGCTCCCCCACGCGGAATGGTCGGCGGTGGCCGCCTGGCTGAAGGCCGCCAAGGCCATCACCACCCGCCGCGCTCGCCTCGCCGACGTCGCGGCATTCGTCCGCTGGCTCCAGATGGAGGCCCCGGACGTGGGGCTGCTGGCCGTGACTGAGGATCACCTGACGCACTACCGCGACACCATCGCCACCGGCACCGCGCGCGCCGGCCTGGCCCGGCCGGGGACCCCGCTCGCGGCCTCCACGGTGGCCCGCAGGTTGTCGAGCCTGTCGTCGCTGTACGGCTACGCGCTGCGCCGCCGTCTCATCGCGATCAACCCGGCCGACCCGGTGGAGCGGCCGGAGGTCTCCACCGTGGGCACCACCCCGGCCCGCACCGTGGAGGAGGCCACCGCCCTGGTCGACGGCGCCGAAACCATCGCCGTCGCCTACCCGGCCGACGCCGCGGCGGTGGCGCTGCTCAGCGTGTGCGCGGTCCGTGTCGGCGAGCTGGTCGCCCTCACCGTGGGCTCGGTGGCCGCCGACGCTGGGCACACGGTGATCCTGTTTCGCCGCAAGGGCGGCAAGACCGACCGCATGCCGGTGCCGCCCCGGGTGTGCGCCCTGCTGCAGCCGCTCCTGGATGACCGCTCCCCCGGTGAGCCGTTGTTCGTCCGGGAGGACGGGCGGCCGTTCGACCGCTGGCGGATGACCACCGCGCTGCGCCGGGCCGCTACCGCCGTCGGCGTCGACCACACCAGGCTCACCCCGCACACCGCGCGGGCCACCGCCGCCACCGCCGCCCTCGACGCCGGCGTGCCGCTGGCCGACGTCCAGGAGCTCCTCGGCCATGCCTCCCCGGTCACCACCCAGCGCTACAACCGCGGCCGCCGCAAACTCGACTCCCACGCCGCCTACCGGATGGCCTCCATCCTCGGCGGCGGTGCCTGATGGCCGAGTCCGGCTCGACACCGAGCCTGCGCGAGGCGCTGGCCACGATCGCCGCCGCGGCGCGGGCCGCCTACGCCGATGGCTCGAACCTGCGGGTCCGCTCCTCGGGCATCGTGCACGAAGTCGCGATGACCCGCTGGTTCGCCGATGAGCGCATGCCTGGCCCGGCCTGCATGGTCGGCGTCAGCGGCTGGGATCCCGCCGCAGCGCATCCGGACCGCGGCCCGGTGACCTGCCGCCGCTGCCTGAAACTCACCCACACCGAACCCGCCAGCCAGCAGTTGGAGCTGTTCACCCCCAAACCGGACCAGGCCAACGCTGAAGATACAGCGGGTGGCGGCACCTAACCGCCGAGGCCGTTGTCCTGCGTGCGCGGGCATGGCGTCGTTACGCTGACCCGAGCCCCGACAGAACAACGCGAAGGGCGCGCATCATGGCAACACCGCAGGAGGAACCGACCTGGCAGCCGATCAGCATGCTGGACATGCTGACCGCCCACGTCGAGCGATCCCGCCCTCACCGGCTCGGACGCCTGCTATCTCACCATCGACGGCCTGGACGGCATCAGCGATCCGGCCAAGGCGATCCGGCTGCGCGGCCGCATCCACGCCGCCGCCCGCAGCGCCGCCGAACGGCGCCGCACCATCTTCGAGGCCACCGAATCCGTCCACCATCAGCATCTACGGGCCGGACGCCGCCGAGCGCATCGAGGAGCTCAGAGCCGTGATCAGCCATTTCGCGGTCAAGCATGGCTGGACGCTCCACGGCAGCACGCCCGAATCCCATGACACCGACCCCGAGGCGACACGGATCAAGGCGGTACTCGGGACGCACGTGGCGACGGAGTCCTGGCGTGAGAGTCCCAGCGTGGGCAAACGGCGGCTTCCTGAGCAGCGGAATAGCAATCAGATAGGGAGGCCACGTCCCAACGCCGAGATTTTATAGAGCCAGCATCCAGGTCATGTACCCCAATTTTCGGACCTGCGGTAGCTGGCATGATGAAGCACGACGATACGGTCCAGGGAGTGAAGCGCGTGACAGTGGATTTTTCCGTGATTGAGCATTTCTGCACCACGTTCACCACCCACGACGACATCGGGGCTGTCGCGTCGCTGATCGGCGCAGCCCCTCTGGCGGTGGACTACCGTTCCCCGGAGGCTCACGACTCGAGCACCGCCACCATCATCCGCTGGGGCGACGGGACCCTGATCACGCACCCCTACTATGGCGACGAATGTGCTCGCCAAGAGGTCATGAGCGCCCTGTCACGCCATGGCCACCTGGCCGTCTGCCTGGTGTGGGGAATCTCGCTCTCCCCGTGGAGGAAGACCTACTCCAGGATGGACCCGTGGCACGCGGCGGGCGCATCGCTGGCCTACTTCGCCTACGCCGCGAACGGGAGACTGGAAGTCGGGTTCGACCCTTATGACTTCGACAGAACCGACCCGTCCGTCCGCTGCGGCTGGAATACCGGGGCGGTCGACACCTACCTGCACGACCTGCACTTCAGCCCTCTTACGGTCGCGACACAGCAGTCCGGCAGGAGTTTGAAGCCGGGTCGGCGCACCATTTCCCGGCACAAGTACGCCTGCGCCACTCTGATGGAACGAATCGCGGGCGCCACCTTTCCGGCGGATGTCGAAAGGCCGGATTCGCCGGGTGTGGGATTCACCGTCGCCAGCCCGGTACCGGCCATGAGCGATGCCGAGTTCGCCCACTTCATGGGCCCGCCGCAGAACTGAGGCTCGCGTCGCCGGCTCCATGCAACCGATGAAGCCGGCGACGTCCGTCCTGGAAAAACGGTGTCAGCCTATGACGTAGGCTCCCCACCTGGGGAGATAAGAATCCAGAAAGGGTCTTCCTCCAGAAGCCTGTATCGCTGGTAGAACCATCTCAGAGCCGTGCCCGCTCTGCCGTTGTGCGGCTGCGACAGGTACTTGTAGCTGATATTCGCCGTGAATGTCCCGGCGTCGTTTCTTCCGGCTCCTTCCTTGACGCTGGCGAAGGGATACTCATCGCATTGCTCCCCAACGGACCTCGTGAGCAGCGCGCACGCCCTGTTCTTCGCATTGACGTTTTCCCTGTAGCGAGGGTCGTTTTCTTCCTCCCAGATCCTGTGCAGCGCAGTGCCGCGGCCCACAGCACCTCTGACGATGTACTCCAGGTAGTCTCCTGGGATCACCTTGCTGGTGTTGGCGAAGGCGCTTTTGATGTGACGAGCGACCTCCCCGTGGTTCACGCTCTTTTCGTAGTAGGTGAGGAACCTGTTCCCCTTGGCCAGGATGCAGCCCCCGTAATTGTCCCGGTACTTGGGCGAGGTGTCGCACGTCACCGCTGGCTCCTCGTGGAAGTTCTTGACGTCCTCATCCTTCAGGAGCTTGCCGTTGAGATATCCGCCAACTTCGATGTACGGGGCTATCTTGCAGGTGCCGATCCGGTTGGGCAGGGGGCTGGCGCCGGTCTTGGACTCGATTTTGAAGTGTGCGTAGGGGTTCGACTTCCAGTCCGCGCGCGACGCCTTTCTGGAAGAGGGCCCGTCGACGGCACAGACGCCAGGACCGGGGTCGCCCGCCGTCGTGATGTTGGCATTCAGCATGATGTCGTTGTCGTTGATGCTGACGCCCTCGGGCTCGATCTTGTACCAGACGTCGATGTCGCGGCTGTGCCTGCTGAGGTCATCCACGGCTTGGGCCAGGTAGTTCCCGATACGAGTGAGAATCACCGTGGTGGCGGTGAACTGCGTGAATCCCATAGGGATCTTCTTCTTCACGCCATTGTCGATGACCGTGCGGTAGAGGGTGACCCCGTAGGTCCAGGTGAAGCACCATGTGAAGGGCCGATATTGATTGTGGAGAACGGGTTTGCGGGGGGAACCAGCCGTCCAGCCCTCCTTCCGGCAGATCTCGGTCGTGATGTGCTCCAGATCGACACCGGACGCGGCCGCACCGGTGGACTGGGTCGTCTGCTTGCCGCTGGGAATGGGCTGGCCGCCACCGGCGGTCTTGATCGTGAAGGTGGACCAGGGTGACCAGGCGCCGTTGATTCCGCCGGCGGTCGCGCGGGCGCGCCAGCGGAGTTTCCAGCCGTCGGACAATTTGCCCGCCGGGACAGACACGTTGCCCTCGGAACCACTGGTGAAGGTGTTCTGGGATGTGCCGGACCAGATCAGGCCGCTGCCTTGGCCGGTGGCGGCCGGGTCGTGTTCCACCTCGACGCTCAGCGTGGACGAGCGGCTCTCCGGATCGGTGACCGTCGCGTACAAGCCCGGCGTCAGCGTGGTAGCCGCACCATTTCTGTGGGGCCAGACG
>NZ_NGFP01000338.1 GCF_002149035.1 Streptosporangium minutum | reverse complement strand
GGTGCGGAGGGGCGGGAGATCGAGTCTGCCGCCGCGGGGGATTTGACGTCCATGGCGCTTCGAGCCTACAGAATCGCACCTGGCATGATCGATGGAGTGAAGCGGGACCGAGGAGAGACATGAAAGAACTGACCGCGGACGTGCGCACGCTGTTCGACGGGACGAACTTCGCCACCGTGACGAGCCTGAACGCCGACGGCAGCCCGCAGGCCAGCGTGGTCTGGGCGAAGACCGACGGGGACGACATCGTCTTCTCCACGGTCAGGGGGCGGCGCAAGGACCTCAACTTCGCGCGTGACCCGCGGACGGCCATCGTGGTGGTCGACCACGTCAACCCCTATCGTTACGCGGAGGTGAGGGGGAAGGTGACGGTGACCGAGGACCCGACGGGGGCGCTCATCGACGAGCTGTCGCGCAAATACACGGGTAAGTCCTGGGTGGAGGCGCACGCCGGGGCGGAGCGGCTGATCGTGCGCGTCATCCCCGAGCGGGTCTACCTGCGCGGATGATTTCCCGCGGATCTTCACGGCCGTCTGATCGATCAACGGGCACGGGTGGCATTCACCGTTAATGACTACAAAAGACACCCCTGGGCAACTTCAACGTCTCGTAACCCGGCTTGTGAGGTGAGGTAAGGCGTTAGCCTTTCCTTCGTGAGCCTGCACCTATACGACACCAGCGTACGTACGGTCCGTGAATTCGTTCCGGTCGAACCCGGCCGGGCGTCGATCTACCTGTGTGGCGCCACCGTGCAGGCTCCCCCGCATATCGGGCACATCCGCTCCGGCGTCAACTTCGACGTGCTGCGCCGCTGGATGGCCCGTTCGGGTTACGAGGTGACCTTCTGCCGGAACGTCACCGACATCGACGACAAGATCATCCGAGTCGCGGCGGACGAGGGCGTGCCGTGGTTCGTCGTCGCCGAGCGCAACCAGCGTGCCTTCACCTGGGCCTACGAGGTGCTCGGCTGCCTGCCGCCGACCGTCGAGCCGAGGGCCACCGGCCACGTGCCCGAGATGATCGAGCTGATGGAGCGGCTGATCGCCGCCGGCCACGCCTACGCCTCCAGCGGTGACGTCTACTTCGACGTCATGTCCTACGCCGATCGGTACGGCTCGCTGTCCAACCAGAGGCTTGAGAACATGCGGGCCGCCGGCGACACCGACACCGACTCGTGCAAGCGGGACCCGCGTGACTTCGCGCTGTGGAAGGGCGAGAAGCCCGGCGAGCCGACGTGGCCGACCCCGTGGGGCCGTGGCCGTCCCGGCTGGCACCTGGAGTGCTCCGCCATGGCGACGAAGTACCTCGGGCCGACCTTCGACATCCACGGCGGCGGCGTCGACCTGATCTTCCCGCACCACGAGAACGAGCTGACCCAGTCGCAGGCCGCCGGTGACGGCTTCGCGCGCTACTGGATGCACAACGGCATGCTCAAGATCGGCGCGGAGAAGATGAGCAAGTCGCTCGGCAACTCCCTGCTGATCCCCGAGGTGACCAAGAAGGTCCGCCCGGTCGAGCTCCGCTACTACCTCGCGGCTCCGCACTACCGTTCGTCGATCGACTACTCCGAGGAGGCGCTGGCCGAGGCCGCCTCGGCCTACCAGCGCATCGAGGGCTTCGTCACCCGGGCGGCCGAGGTCATCCACGACGTGGACGCGCACGCGCCGCTGCCCCAGGCGTTCACCGACGCGCTCGACGACGACCTGGGCACCCCGCAGGCGCTCGCCGTGGTCCACGAGGTGGTCCGTGAGGGCAACGTCGCGCTGGCACAGGGCAACAAGGAGCAGGTCGCCAGATTGCTGGCCGAGACGCAGAACATGCTCGACGTGCTCGGACTGGACCCCCGCTCGGAGCAGTGGCGCTCCTCGGGCGGCGACATGGGCCTGCGCTCCACCGTGGACGCGCTGGTCAGCGTGGCTCTGGAGCAGCGCCAGGCGGCCCGGGGCCGCAAGGACTTCGCGGCGGCCGACAGCATCCGCGACCAGCTCGCCGGAGCCGGGATCCTCGTGGAGGACACCCCCCAGGGTCCTCGTTGGGAACTGTCGCGGTAAAAGCAGGCCGTACCCTAGACAGCATGGCTGGTGGGGGTAAGGGGTCCGGGCGACCCGCGAAGAAGAAGAGTCCGACCAAGGGCACGGGCGGCAACGTCCGCCGTGGCCTGGAAGGCAAGGGGGCGACCCCGCCGGCGCACATGCGGCACTGGCACAAGGACAAGGCGCGCACCGAGCGGATCGAGCGCGAGGACAGGACCGGCAGGCCCTCCTCCCCGCGCACCCCGATCCGTGGCAGGCGGAGCGAGGACGCCCCGGAATACATCGGCGGCCGCAACCCCGTCCTTGAGGCGCTGCGGGCCGGTGTGCCGGCGAGCACGCTCTACATCGGCCTGCGCATCGACAACGACGACCGGGTCAAGGAGTCCGTCCGGATCGCCGCCGACCGTGGCATCGCGATGCTGGAGGTCGGCAAGGAGAAGCTGGACCGCCTCACCGAGGGGGCGATCCACCAGGGCATGGCCCTGCAGATCCCGCCGTACGAATACGCCCACCCCGAGGACCTGGTCAGCCTGGCCCGGGACGCCGCCGAGGTGCCGCTGATCGTGGCCCTCGACAGCGTCACCGACCCGCGCAACCTCGGCGCCATCGCCCGTTCGGCCACCGCCTTCGGCGCCCACGGGCTGGTCATCCCCTCCCGTCGCTCGGCCGGAGTGACGGGAGGCGCCTGGAAGACCTCCGCCGGCACGCTGGCCCACCTGACGGTCGCCCGCGCGGCCAACCTAACCGCGACCCTGCGCGAATACCGTGAGGCCGGTCTGTTCGTGATCGGCTTGGACGGCGAGAGCACGGTCGACATCGGCGACGCCAACCTCCTCGACGGCCCGCTGGTCGTCGTCGTGGGTTCGGAGGGCAAGGGCCTGTCCCGCCTGGTCCGCGAATCCTGCGACCTGGTCGTCCGCATCCCCATGAACGCCGCTGCCGAGTCCCTGAACGCGGGCGTCGCCGCGGGCGTCGCCCTCTACGAGGTAGCCCGCCACCGCCGCCGCTGAGGCACGCTCTGTGGATCCTCGCCACGATCGGGGATCCACAGAATCCGCCCTGATCTTCCCGACTCGTCCCCTCGGCTCGGTGACGTCCGGGTCATAAGCCGACTACACTCGTCAGGCGACCATGCCGACGTAGCTCAATCGGCAGAGCAACAGTCTTGTAAACTGTAGGTCAGGGGTTCGATTCCCCTCGTCGGCTCGCAACAGAGGGCCAGGTCAACCGGTATCCGGAGACCTGGCCCTCTGATCGTTAAGCGGGTCTCTTACCCTTTCGTGCCACTGGCCGTCTTCCGTGCCGCCTTGAATACCTTGCTCAGAGCCTCCGCGATGGCCTTGTCACGGTCCCGACTGGCATGCTGGTGGATCAGCGCCACCCGTGTGGAGGGACGCCCATCCGGGACATCAGCTCTTTGGGACTCGCCCCGCTGGAAGCGACCAGGGTGTCGCCGACATGGCGGAGACCATGGCAATGGAGATCGGGGAGCCAGGCAGCCGCACGGTCCCTGCGCCACGTCCGGCGAACGGCCCCGAGAACACCATCGTCATCAACACCACCGACGTGCCGGTGACAGCTGTTGCCAGGAACATTCTCCCCCTCTGGCCAGTCGATGGAGTTCCGTGAGGTAGCTGTCGGGAGTCTCGGCGAAGCGGAAGGCCGGCCTGCGGCTGGCCCGTCATTCCGAACCGCACATCTGCCGCGCGACCAGCTCGGCGAACTCGACGGCGGGCGGCTCGAGGTCGGCCCACGACCGCGCGGCCCAACCCGCGGTCGGTCCGGGCAGCTCCGGCGACGGCCGCATCACGCAGCAACCGCCCGGCCGACGTGGGCAGCACGCCGCGCGGACGCCGCTCGAGAAGGCTCAGGCCGAACTCCCGCTCCAGGCGGCGCACGTGCTGGCTCACCGCCGACACTGACGCCGTTGACAGCGCCCGGGCCGCCTTCGACTACTTGTCCGAGCGTCGGCCAGCGCTCTATGGCACGCTCGCCGTCTCCGCTGAATATGAGGGGACCAGTGGAGAGCAGGAGCAGGCTCCGGAAACCGGTGCCGGCACCGGCGAAGCGGCGCCTGGGTCGAGCACTTGGCCGAGTCGCCCCGGATCGAGGGCACCCACCGCCACACTGCCGACGTGGCCTGCTGATCAGCGTGGGCGGCTGAGGGCGGCCTCGGCCAGATCCGTCCATTTCTCGGCCGAGGAGTGGGGCACGACCACCCAGTCCTTTATCGCCCTGCCCTGCCCCGAGGGGTCGAACAGGGACGCCCCGGGCAGCTGGAGCGCGGCCGTGTGCTCGGAGGTATCCCTGACCAGCCGGAACACCATCGCGCCGTCGCGCTGCAGGCTCGCGAACACCTTCCCTGCCTGATCTTTGAGCGCGGGCCTGCCCATCATCCTGGAGACCCCTACACCCAGGTCGGCCAGCTCGGCGCCGACCTGCTTGAAATCCTCTTCCGCGCTCATCGTCAGTCGGTCCCAAACTCCATGGCGGCGCGGTCGAGCAGCTCGTCGCAGTCGGGGCTCTTCCCGCGTGACGCGCTCGCCCCGGCCCCGCCTTCCGGCAGAACGGCGATCAGGCTAGTCGTCCTGACGACACCGATCAAGGCCGGATGCGGGGCGCCGACCATGCCGAGTCCCGCAACCGGTCCTCGACTGTGCGTGACAGATCACCATCAGCGCCGGCCAGGGTGATGTCTCCCCGTACAGCGGATTGCGGCGATCGAGGCGCGGTGTGTCTGTCCGCGAACTCGGGAGAGCACCAAGTAGCGGGGCCCCGTAGTACTCGCCGAAAATCGGGCGGATATGGCTGACCAGCAAAGATCGGGTTTAGGTGCTGTCGCGGTTGCTGGTCATGCGGGCGGTGAGTTCGTCGGCGTTGGGTGTCCAGGTCCCTCGCTGGGCGTCGAGCCCGTCGAGGCGACGGTGGGTGCCTTCTTTGCTGGGCTTGAGGGTGCGGCGGTGGAGTACGGCGCCGCGCCGCCCCACGCGCCGCGGATGTCGGTGTGCAGCCGGTCTCGGCCGATGCTGGCGAACGGCCCGGTGTCAGCGGCTGCACCGATCAGAAATCCTCTGCCACGTCGTCAGTTCTGTTAGCCCTCTCACCGGTGGAAGGATTGATGACCATGACCGACGCCAGACTGCTGGGAGCCGACGAGGCCAGGTTCATCGCGGCGGTCCGCTCAGACGACACGGCGCGGTTCGCACTCATCACGGAGCGCCACCGGCGTGAGCTGCAGGTGCACTGCTACCGAATGCTCGCGAACTACGAGGACGCCCAGGACATGACGCAGGAGACGTTCCTGCGAGCGTGGAACAAGCGGGAGTCGTTCAAGGGCCACGCGGCCCTGCGGACCTGGCTGTACCGGATCGCGACGAACGCCTGCCTCGACTTCCTGGAGAAGCGCAACAACCGCACACCCGTACCGTCCGAGCTGCCGGACCCCGGCTCCGAGGTGCGGTACCTGCAGCCGTACCCCGACCGGATGCTCCCCGAGGACCCGCAGGAATCGGTGGTGGCGAGGGAAACGATCGAGCTGGCGTTCATCGTCGCCGTCCAGCACCTGCCGCCGCGGCAGCGGGCGGTGTTCATCCTGCGCGACGTCCTCGGCTGGCCGGCGTCGAAAGCCGCCGACGCCCTCGAACTGACCGTCGCATCGGTGACCAGCGCACTGCAGCGGGCCCGTGTGACGATGCGCGAGCAGCTGCCCGACCGCCGTCTCGACTGGCGGAGCCCCGCCACCCACGAGCTGTCGAATGACGAGCGCGGCGTGGTGAAGTCGTATATCGACGCCCATGAGCGCAACGACCTCGACGGGCTGATGTCCCTGCTGCGCGACGACCTGCGCTTCGCGATGCTGCCCGAGCCGGGCACCCTGATCATGACGGCCAAGGACGCGGTGGACGGCTGGGTCTCCAGTGGGCTCTTCCAGCGCGGCTACGACGACTGGCGCTGTATCACCACGACGGTCAACCGCATGCCTGCCGCCGTGCTGTACCTCCGCACCCCCGACGACCCGGAGTACCGGCTATTCAACATCGCGGTCCTGCACATCGTCGACGGGAAGATCGCCGAGCTCACCGGATTCGACGCCACCGACAAACCATGGCTGGGCCTGCCCCCGACACTGTGATCAGACAGGCCTCCGTCGTCGACGAGTCCAGCGCACGGGCCGCCGTCACCGAAGTCACCGCGGAATGAGCACCCCGACCAGCTGAACATCAACACGACAACGCGAACACCACCGCCCCGCCGGCGTTGCCGACGGGGCATCTTCATGCCCGAAGATCATCGTCACGATCAACGACGCCGTCGTCCTCATCCCCAGCAAGCCAGCAAGTCGGTCAACAGCTCACTCGGAACGCGAGGAAGGGCCCGGGGAAGGTTCCCTCAAGGCCGAGGGGCACGGTGAGCACGCCAGGAAGGATTTCGACCTGGCCTCACCAGCCCAGGACCTGGCCTCACGCGCCGAGCATCTGGCCCGTGCTCATCGCCTCGTCTCGTATCGGGTCAGTACCACGCCGCCGGGAAACGTCCGCGTCTCCACCAGGTTCAGGTTCACCCAGCTGTCCAGGGCCGTGAAGAACGGCGTGCCGCCGCCCAGCAAGGCCGGTGCGGTGACCAGCACGTACTCGTCGATCAGCCCGGCCCGCATGGCCGCCCCGGCGAGCGTGGCGCCGGTGATGTCCATGGGGCCGCCGTCCTCGGCCTTGAGCCGGGTGATCTCGGTGACCGCGTCGCCGGTGACCAGGCGGGTGTTCCAGTCGACCTTGTCGATCGTCGAGGAGAACACCACCTTCGGCATGTCCCGCCAGCGGCGGGCAAACTCGATCTCCGCCGGTGTGGCGCCGGGCTGCTGGTCGGCGGTCGGCCAGTGGGAGCTCATCTCCTCCCACAGTTTGCGCCCGTACAGCGCCAGGCTGGTCGCCCCCACCCGGTCGGACCACCACTGGAACAGCTCGTCGCTCGGTACGCTCCAGCCGAGGTCGTCGCCGGGTGCGGCGATGTAGCCGTCCAGGCTCAGGTTCATGCCGAAGATCAGTTTCCGCATCGTGCCAGCCTCTCGTGAGTCGATCTCACACGTACAGACGGGCACGGCGCGGAAACCTAATCGGTGCGCGATCTGCGTCCGCAGGTAGTCCTCGCGGTCCGGACCCGGCACGGCGTACTCGGCTGGGCTCGAACACTACCCACCGGATCTCGACTTCACCCTCGTACGGGCAGCGGCACACCCATGGCCGGCTCTCCCCGACCGCTGCTGCCGTCTGCCCGGACGGGCAGGCCTTCCACGGCCACCTGCAACAGCGGACGCGCAGCGGCCGATAGCCGGTGGGACCGAGCTGGGCGAGTTCACCTTCGATGTCGACCTCGATTGCGCCGAAGAAGTCGATGTTCCCGCTGTGCGCCGGGGAGATGTGGGCCAGGACCTCGTCGTCGATGCGGCGTCCCGCCCTGCGCATCGACTCGACCGCGAGGCCGTAGTACTCGGTGGTCCAGGCGACCACGGCGTTGGTGGCCAGCGTCAGGCACCACGCCTGCTCGCAGATACCCATACGACCCGTCCAGCGCGGCGAGGTGCCGGTGATCGCGCGGCAACCATGGCGCGGCCTGCGTCACCGCCGACCGCAGGCGAGGCCGGCCGATCCGTTCACCTCGGACCGGGCCGCCGGTCTGCTCGTCGCTGATCTGCGGGTCGGTGATGATGGCCGGGTCGACGCGGAGCTGCTCGGCCGGCCTGGCCACCGCCACCGGCGGGGCTGAAAGCACCTTGTCCGGCACGAACCCCAGCCACGGCAACGTGCATAACGCCACGGCCAAGCCGAGCCGGTCCGCCGGACCACGGCCCCGACCGGGATCGACGGACGCGACATCCGCCGGAGTCAGGGCGAAGAACCTCGCTGGCTCGTCCCTGCCAATCTCCGGGAACCCCGCGGGCGCTCCAGCTCCTCGTCCGCGAACACCTGCGTCGCCAAGAACGACCTCCCGCCAGGCCCGCAGATTCCCAGCTCAGAAGCCTACCCAGCCATATCCGCCCGATTTTCGGCGAGCACTACGGGGACCCCTAATACTACAGCCAGGCTTTGTGATCTGTAGTCTGAACGCCATGGTTGGTGAGTTAACGTCCGATGATCTCCAGGAGTGGGTCTCGGGGTTGGATGTGCTGTTCGGGCGGGTGGCTGGCCGGTTCGGGCGGGTGGAGCCGCGGCGTCAGGCGCGGGCGTACCTGCTGGGGCTGCTGGCTCCGATCGAGCGCAAGAACGGCTGGCAGTTGGCCGAGGCGGCTGGGGATGCTGCGCCGGACCGCATGCAGCGCCTGTTGAACAGCGCCCGCTGGAACCCTCGCGAGGTACGTGCTGACCTGCGC
>NZ_NGFP01000337.1 GCF_002149035.1 Streptosporangium minutum | reverse complement strand
GGGTGAACCGGCCGGGGGCGCGGGGACGGTGCGGAGGGCGTGAGGGAGCCGGGCACGGCGCGGGGCCTGTGCCGTGGGGGTGGCCGTCAGGCGCCCGGTCAGCTTCCCAGGGACGTGCAGGGACGGCTGCGCAGGTCCTTGACGTAGTCGTCGGGGGCGCCGGCGTGCTCGGCCGCTTCGGCGAGGATGCCGAGGTAGCGGGCGGAGGGCAGGCCGCCCTCGTAACCGTCGAGCACGTAGAACCAGGCCACGACCTCGCCCTCCAGGGTCTGCACCCGGAGCCTGACCTTGTGGTAGAGGCCGCGCGCCGCGCCCTCCCACTGGTCGAGAGAGGTCTCGTCCCATTCGGGCACGTCGTAGAGGACGACGAAGACATGCTCGTCGGGGTCCTCGACGATGGAGGCGAGCGCGCCCTCCCAGCCGAGGTCGTTTCCGCCGAACGTCAGGCGCCAGCCCTGAAGCCAGCCCGACCCCCGCATCGGCGAGTGCGGGGCCCGCTGGGCCATCTGCTTCGGGTCCATGTTGCTGCCGTAGGCGGCGTAGACAGGCACGGTGTCCAACACTAATCCAAGATCTGCCAGACGCTCACTCCGCCTCGGCGTCCCGTTGATTTCCTCTGTGCCCGCAACGTCTTTCGCGGTTTCGGAGGGGGACCGGAGAGACGGTTGGTCCGAGGATGCGGGAGAATGGGGTACGTGACAAGGATCGTGATCATCGGTGGCGGGCCCGGCGGCTACGAGGCGGCGCTGGTGGCCGCGCAACTCGGGGCGCAGGTCACCGTGGTCGAACAGGACGGTCCCGGCGGGGCCTGTGTGCTGACGGACTGCGTGCCGTCCAAGACGCTGATCGCCACCTCCGTGCGCAAGCAGGCGCTCCTCGACGCCAGCATGCTGGGCGTGCGCTACACCGGCGGCCCCGACGGCGACGCCGGCGGCGTCATCGCCGACATGCCGCTGGTCAACAGGCGGGTGAAGGAGCTGGCCCAGGCGCAGTCCGCCGACATCGCCGCGCGGCTGGCAGCCGAGGGGGTCGAGGTGATCCGGGCAGCCGGGCGGCTGGTCGACCCGCAGGTGGTCAGGGCCGGAGACCGGACGATCCGCGCCGACGTCGTCATCGTGGCGACCGGCGCGACCCCGCGCATCCTGCCCAGCTCCGAGCCGGACGGCGAGCGCATCCTCACCTGGCGCCAGATGTACGACCTGGAGGAGCTGCCCGAGCACCTCATCGTGGTCGGCTCCGGCGTCACCGGCGCGGAGTTCGCGGGCGCCTACCGTTCCCTGGGCTCCGAGGTCACGCTCGTGTCCTCGCGCGACCGGATGATGCCCAACGAGGACGCCGACGCCGCCGAGGTCCTCGAAGAGGTCTACCGGCGCCGCGGGATGAACGTCATGGGCCGTTCCCGGGCCGAGTCCGTCAAGCGCACCGCCGACGGCGTGGTCGTCACGCTGGAGGACGGCAGGACCGCCGAGGGCAGCCACTGCCTGATGACCGTCGGCATGATCCCCAACACCGCGGGGCTCGGACTGGAGGAGGCCGGGGTCACCCTCGACCGGGGCGGCTTCATCCAGGTGGACAAGGTCTCCCGCACCTCCGCGCCCGGCGTCTACGCGGCCGGCGACTGCACCGGGGTGCTGATGCTCGCCTCGGTCGCCGCCATGCAGGGCCGGATCGCGGTCTGGCACGCGCTCGGCGAGGCCGTACAGCCGCTCCGCCTGGCCACCGTGGCCTCCAACATCTTCACCGACCCCGAGATCGCGGCCGTGGGCGTCGCGCAGAAGGCGATCGAGGCCGGTGAGATCGAGGCCAACGTGGTCAAGCTGCCGCTGGCCACCAACGCCCGCGCCAAGATGCAGGGCTTCAACGACGGCTTCGTCAAGCTGTTCTGCCGCCCGCACACCGGCATCATCCTCGGCGGCGTCGTGGTCGCCCCCGGCGCGTCCGAGCTGATCCTGGCGGTCTCGGTGGCGGTCCAGCAGCGGCTCACCGTGGACCAGCTCGCCCACACCTTCGCGGTCTATCCCGCGCTGTCGGGCTCCATCACCGAGGCGGCCCGCCGTCTGATGCAGCCGATGACCCCTAGCGGGATCTGACCCGCAGCCGCCCCAGGGCGTTCCTGCCGTCCTGTACGGCGCCCGCCACGAACTGCAGCTCCTCCTCCCGCCTGGCCAGGGACAGCGCGTTCTTGGCCGCCTCGTAGGCGTCGATCGCGTGCCGCCAGTCCTGGTCGCCGGTGATGTCGCCGTGCCCGCTGACCTGGAACTCGTAGTCGAGCTGGTCGATCTCCTCGCCCAGCCGGGTGATGTCCTCCTCGGCGCCGCGCCGCATGAGCGCGAAACGGGAGTTCCGGCGGCTCCGCCGCTGGGCGCTGATCCCCCAGGCCACCACGGTGACGGCCAGACCGACCGCGCTGACCACCACCATGAGGAGCCCCACGGACGGGGCGCCGCCGGTCCCGGCCGGTTCGGCGAGCCGGTCGGTCTCCTTCTCCGGGGTGAGCACCCCATCGGGGAAGAGCAGGTCGGTGGCCGGCAGGCTGAGGCCCTTCGGGGTGCCCTTGGCGCCGGTCAGGTCCGCGTCGTCGGCCTGCACGAAGGACGCCTCCTCCACCAGCGCGCCGGTGAAGACGGCGCCGTCCAGCTCGGCCTGGGTCAGCTCGGCCTCGCTCAGGTCGGCGTCCTTGAACGTCGCGTTGCGCAGGTTGGCCTGGCTCATCTTGGCCTCGCGGAGCTTGGCCCGGGTGAAGTCGGCCTTGCGCGCCTTGATCTGGCCCGGGGTGCTCTCGTTGAGGTCGGCGTCGATCAGCTTGGCGTTGGTGAAGTTGACCTGGGTCAGCTCGGCCCGGGTCAGGGTCGCCCCGGTCAGGTCGGCGTGCGGGAACTGCGCCTGCCCGGCCTCGGCGTCGATCAGGTTCGCCCCGCGCGCGTCGGCGTGGTCGGCGTGCATCTGGCCCAGGTCGGCCTCGCGGAGGTTGGCGCCACGCAGGTCGGCGTATTTCAGCACGGCCTGGGTCAGGTTGGCCTGCCTGAGGTCGGCGCCGCGCAGGATCGCCCCGGTCAGGTCCTTCTGGACGAGCTCCACGCCTTTCAGCTTGGCTTTCGTCAGGTCGGCGCAGCGCAGGTCTGCGGGGAGCGAGGCGCCCCTGGTGAAGTCCTTGCCTCGCAGGTCGGCGCCCTGGCCGGGTCTGCAGGGCCCGGCTGCGGCCTGGGCGGGGGAGATCATGGTCCCTGACAGCGCGAAGATCGCAGCGGTGAGTGCCAGAGGAACGGAACGACGCACGAGAGCCTCCTCGAAAAGCAGCCCCGATCGTGTCAGTGGATCATTGCACCTCGCTAGACACCTGCTTGCACCTTTTGTACAGCGTAACCGCCGGGGGACAACCGCAGGCCGCCGGTTCCCTCCTGCTCCTCGTCGCCGAGGTCGATCGTGAACAGCCACCCGCCCCGCCGTACGCGTTCCACGGGCACGGGTTCCAGGCCCAGCGGGCGGGCGTAGGCGCCGTAAGTCACGGCTGCCGGCCGAGCCGGCCGCCCGGCCCGAGCCGGCGGGTCGCCGCCTTCTCATGGTGGGGGCCGGGGTCCCGGTCGTCGTCACGACCGTCCAGGAGACGTAGCGGGTGAAGCGGCCTGCGGGGCTTCCGGCGGGTGCGTCTCGGGCCGGGCGGGTCGAGGGCCGCCGGCTTCCGGCTCAGGACCGCCGGCCTGGTCCCGTGTGACGCGGGCCGTACCGGGCTGCGGCAGAGGGCTGGACGCGGATTTCCGCGGAAGATACTTGCGCTCGTGCCTGTCGATAACTTATAAATGCACTAAGAGGTTTCCGAGAAGGCAGGCTTAAGGATACCTGCCTGGTCCAATGGAGGTGGTTACCGATGCTGCTGACGTCGATCGACCCGTTCGTCCAGGAGTTCGACCGTCAGTTCGACCGGATCGCGCGGCAGGCCCTCGGATGGAGCGGCGAGAACGGCACGCGCGGGGCCATGCCGCTGGACGGCGTCCGCCGCAAGGATGACGTTCTTCTCAAGTTCGACCTCCCCGGCGTCGACCCCGACTCCATCGAGGTGACCGTCGACCGCGGGGTGCTCTCCGTGAGCGCCCGCCGCGAGGAGGAGTACGGGCAGGACGACCGGCTGTTCGTGCGCGAGCGTCCGATGGGCACCTTCACCCGCCGGGTCTACCTCTCCGAGCACCTCGACAGCGAGAAGGTCGACGCCGCCTACTCCAACGGCGTCCTGGCCGTGCGCATCCCGGTGATCGAGAAGGCGAAGCCTCGCAAGGTCGAGATTCACAAGGCCGACGAGGTCAAGTCGATCAAGTCCTGAACACTCGTGATCTGACCATCGAACACCGACAGGGCGGGTGCCGGGTCCCGGCGCCCGCCCTGTGACGATACGGGGACACTCCGGGGAGCTCACCGCCCGGTCCTGAAAGGAGCGACGATGGTCGGACTGCCCTTCGACGATGAGCACGCGCCTCTGTACTCCGTCGGCCAGGTGGCCGACATGCTCCACGTCGAGCAGGCCTTCCTGCGCCGTCTCGACGAGCACGACGTGGTACGGCCCGCCCGTTCCAGCGGCGGCCAGCGCCGTTACACCCGCCACGAGATCGGTGACCTCCAGAACGCCATCCAGCTCGTCGGCGAGGGCATGACCCTCGCCGCCGTCCGCCGCATCTTCGAGCTGCAGCATCAGGTCAGGGAACTCCAGGAGGAGCTGGCCAGGGAGCGGGCCACCCGCCGGGAGGGCTAGGGACTCACCGGCAGAACTCGCCGCCTGAGCGCTCACGCTGCTCCGGCGGCGGGTGCTCAGCCCTTGACGGCGCCGATGATGACGCCCTTGGTGAAGTGGCGCTGGACGAACGGGTAGACGAACAGCACCGTCACGGCGCCCTTCCTCCGTTGGTTCCGGCCGGATCGGGGGTGTCGGCGGAGGACGGCTCCGGGGTAGGGTTAGTTAGTCTGGCGGCCAAACAAATTAGTCCAGGGTGGCCTTCGCCGCGAGGGCCCGCCGATCGCGGATCGGCGGGCAGCGGTCACAGGTCGGTGAACGACGGGGCATGACGGGGCCGACCTGGCCGCGCGGGAACGGGACTGACCTTGATCACATCTACGACGGACCCGCAGCCGGCGGACTTCGCCGACGTCCGGGCCACCAACCTCGCCGTCGTGCTGAGGTCCGTGCGCGAGCACGCGCCCTGCTCGCGGGCGGACATCGCGGCCTCCACCGGCCTCAACAAGGCGACGGTGTCGAGCCTGGTCGCCGACCTGATCGACCGCCGCCTGGTCCGGGAGACGGGGCTGACCGAGAACCGGGTCGGCCGTCCGGCCACGATGCTCGTGCTCGACGGCTCGCCGTACGCCGCGATCGGCGTCGAGGTCAACGTCGACTACGTCACCGCCGTCGCGGTGGACCTGTCGGGGGAGAGGCTGCTGTCCTGGCGGCGGTCCTTCCCCGGCGCGACCACCACGGCCGCCGAGGCCGTGGCCACCGTCGCGGCGATCGTCCGCCGCGTGGCGAACCGGATGGCCAAGGAGGAGCGTCAGGTCCTCGGCCTGGCCGTGGGCGTGCCCGGCCTGGTCGGCGCGGACGGCACCGTGCGCATCGCGCCCAACCTCGGCTGGCGCGACGCCGACCTGTGCGGCGACCTCACCAAGGCCCTCCGTGACCCGGGCTTCCCGGTGCAGGTGGACAACGACGCCAACCTCGCGGCCCTGGCCGAGCACCGCTTCGGCCCCCGGGCGGGGACGGCCAACCTGGTCTACCTCACCGGTGAGATCGGGGTGGGCGCCGGGATCGTCCTCGACGGGCGCCTGCGCCGCGGCGGTCAGGGGTACGGCGGGGAGATCGGGCACATCCAGCTCGATCCGCTCGGCGCCGAGTGCCGCTGCGGCCGCCTGGGCTGCCTGGAGGCCGTCGCGGGGATCGGCGCCGTCCTGGAGCACGCCGCCCTCTCGCCGGCGGAGGTGCAGATCGAGCTGGACGAGGTGGTGCGGCTGGCTCGCGCGGCCGACTCCCGCACGCTCTCCACCCTCGCCACGGTGGGGCACCACCTGGGCAAGGGGGTGGCGATGATCGCCAACCTGCTCAATCCCGAAGTGGTCATCCTGGGCGGCTACTACGTGCCGCTCGCGCCCTGGCTGCTCCCCGCGCTGGAGGCCGAGCTGCGCGGGCGCACGATCGCGCCGGACGCCGGAGGATGCCAGGTCGTGGCCTCCACGCTGGGGTACGGCGCGGCGGCGCTGGGCGGCGCCGCACGGGTGCTCGACTCGGTGGATCCGGGTCGTCTGCCGCGTATCTCCTGACCTGAGCCGCACAGGCGTGCACCCCTCAGGGAAGCTCCGTTCAAAACACGTGTGCAACGAACGGGGCTTTCCCGGGCCGGATATCGAAGCGCTTCGACAGAGGCGCTGTCTCCCGGCCTCGGTGCCGGGCCTCCGCCCGGCCGTGCGGGACGGCACTCGGGCGGAGTCCGGTCTCCCGGCTGTGCCGGGCCTCCGCCCGGCCGTGCGGGACGGCACTCGGGCGGAGTCCGGTCTCCCGGCTGTGCCGGGCCTCCGCCCGGCCGTGCGGGACGGCACTCGGGCGGGACCCGGCCTCCGTGCCGAGCCCCCGAGTGGGGCCTCACATGACGACGGGCGCGCTCCCCTCCAGGGGGAACGCGCCCGTCTCGGCTGTCAGCGGTGACTACCAGTCGCCGCCGCCGAAGTCACCGCCACCGAAGTCGCCTCCGCCGCCGAAGTCACCCCAGCCGCCGCCGCCGAAGTCGCCTCCGCCACCGAAGTCGCCGCCGCTCTCGGCCGCGCCGTCCGCGTAGCCGGCGCCGTAGCCGCCCATGCCCCAGCCGCCGCCCATCATGCTGCCGAGCATCGTGCCGACGAGCATGCCGGTCATGACGTCGCCGAAGCCGCCGTAGTAGCCGTAGGCGTAGGGCTGGTAGGCCGGGCCCGCGTCGTAGTAGGGGCGGCGCTGGCCGTTGACCATGACCTCACGCGTCTGCGGCTCGAAGCCGCGCTCGATCGCCTCCGCGTCGGCCGCGCAGGCGGGCACCTCGCGCACCGCGCCACCGGGCGGCGCCCAGCGGACGTCACGGAACGAGGGGCCGTGCTGCGGGTTGAAGAAGCAGGGCGAGCGCCGCTCGGGGAGCGGCTGGTTGTTCACGCGCGCCTTCACGCAGGCGAGGGCGTAGCGGCCCTCCTCCAGCGCGGTGGTCACGCCGCGGAGCTCGTCGGGGCGGCTGACCGCCGAGAGCTCCAGCTTGGCCCGCTCGTAGGAGTCGAGCGCGCGCTGCCAGTCCTGCTGGTGGTCGGCGCCGTTTCCGAGCAGCTTGACGTCGGTGTCGAGGTCGGTGATCTCCTCGCCGAACTTGGTGACGTCCTCGTCCACGGTCTGCTTGACCGCGGCCAGCTCGGCGGCCTCGCGGGCCTCGCGCTGCTGCTTCTTCTTGCGGGAGTAGAAGAAGATGCCCGCGCCACCGGCCAGGGCCAGCACCAGGATGCCGACCAGCACGCCCATGCTGGAACCGCCGGAGGAGCGGGACGAGCTGGAGCTGGAGCCGATGCCCGCGCCGGTCGCCGCGTCATCCGCCAGCTTGACGAAGTTGATCACGTTGTCCGTCGGGCTGGTGGTGGTCTTGGCGCGGCCCAGCAGCTCATCGATGTCGACACCCTTGATGTTGGTGGTGCCGAACGGGGTCTTGCCGCTCATCAGCAGGATGGTGGACTTGCCGCCGACGTCCTTGCGGACCGAGGTCAGCAAGGTCCGCGCCTGCGACTGGCTCGTGACCGAGCCTTCGGGCAGCATGCCCACGTAGACCGAGGAGGTCTGCTCGGTGGCGTTACGGATGGCGTCGACGGCGTTGGCTGGCATCCCCGCGGCGGGGTCGACGTAGAAGTGATCCCCGTCCTTCAGACCCGCGGAGATCGTGCTGGGGTCGGGCGCCGCGGCGTTCGCCGCCGGCGCGATCATGAAGATGGCCAGCAGCCCGGCGAGTAGCGCGACGATCGCGGCACCGAAACGACCTGGCGCGGATTTTGTGGTGATCACGGCAGAAAGCCTCCTTCGTCCTGAAAGACGAATGAGTGGACGTCAGAGTTCCATACCTCTTGACCGTATCCCGTCCCGGGCCACGTGTCGCAGCGAGATCGCCGGTATGCCGTGGGTCGTGGCCCGGGTCCGCGGTGCGGGAGGTCAGTCCTTGATGGCGCAGATGAGGGCGCCGGCGGTGACGCTCTGCCCGGCGGTGGCGGTCAGGCCGGTGACGGTGCCGCTCTTGTGCGCGGTCAGTGGCTGTTCCATCTTCATCGCCTCCAGCACCACGATCACGTCGCCGGTGGTGACGGTGTCGCCGTCGGCGGCCACGGCTTTGACGATCGTGCCCTGCATCGGGCTGATCAGGTCGTCGCCGCCGGCCGGGGTGGCGGCGACGACCTGATCAGCCCGATGCAG
>NZ_NGFP01000336.1 GCF_002149035.1 Streptosporangium minutum | reverse complement strand
GCGGCCAGGCGGCGGGCGAACGCGGCGCCGATGCCGGCGGTCGCGCCCGTGATCAGTGCGGTGGGCATGCGTGCAGTCTAGAGACCGCGCCGAGCACGGCCAGCCCTGCGCCGGCCCGGCAGGAGATCGGCACGGTCCTCATCCTCCATCGGTCGGTGACGTATCCATGATGTCCTGTACCGGGGTCCCGCGTCGGAGGTTCCCTGCCCGTCTCGGACGATCGGCGCCGCGCCGCCGGAGAGGAGAGGCCCGGAGCCGCGGCGGGGAGTTGCCGGATCCGGCGGCGCGGTCTCTAGACTGCACGCATGCCCACCGCACTGATCACGGGCGCGACCGCCGGCATCGGCGCCGCGTTCGCCCGCCGCCTGGCCGCCGACGGTTTCTCCCTCATACTCGTCGCCCGCGACGAGAAGCGCCTGGCCGGCTCCGCCGAGGCGTTGCGCCTGCGCTACGGGGTGAGGGTCGAGGCGCTCCCCGCCGACCTGGCCGCCGAGGAAGGCCTCACGGCGGTCGAGGCGCGGCTGCGCGAGGGGGTCGACCTGCTGGTCAACAACGCGGGCTTCGGCCATCCGGGCGCCTTCCTCGACGTCCCGGTCGCCGACGAGCTGCGGATGCTGAAGGTGCACTGCGAGGCGGTGCTGCGGCTGACGCTGGCCGCGCTGCCGGGGATGCGGAAGCGTGACCGGGGAGCGGTGGTCAACGTGGCGTCGGTGGCGGCGTTCTTCACCCGGGGCACCTACAGCGCGTCCAAGGCGTGGGTCGTCAACTTCAGCGAGTCCGTCGCGTCCGAGCTGACCGGCACCCGCGTGCGGGTGATGGCCCTGTGCCCCGGGTTCGTCCGGACCGAGTTCCACGACCGCGCCTCGATGGACACCTCCGGCATCCCCGGCTTCCTGTGGCTCTCGGCGGACAACGTGGTGGACGAGGCCATGCGCGACCTGGCCCGCGGCAGGCGGGTGAGCATCCCCGACATCCGCTACAAGGCCATCGTCGGGGTGGGCAGGCTGATCCCCCGTAGCCTCGCCGGCGAGGTATCCCGCCGCCTCGGCCGCCGGTAGGGCGGCGCCGCGCCGGAGACGACGGCGCCGCGCCCGGGATCTCCCGGGCACGGCGCGTCCGTGTCAGCTCACCGGCTCGCCGCCGGGGTTCAGAGCGGCGGCGTGAGGTTGACGAAGGCGGTGCAGTTCCCCGGCCACGCCGGGTTGTTGCCGGTTCCCGGCGTGGGGTTCAGCGTGCACGACGTCTGCCTGACCGCGCCGTCGGCCCCCAGCACCGTCACGTGAAGGGTGTTGCCCATGACCGCCAGGGAGATGTCGGTCGCCCCGCTGGGGAAGCCGGCCAGCGTCGAGATGTTGTTCCAGGGAGGCGTCGTCCGCGGGTCGCGGATCAGCGCCGTCCCGTTCTCCACGCGGCCGATGAACTTGTTGTTGCCCTGGAACGCGGTGTCGATGCCGGCGTTGCGTCCGGCCTCCCCCCGCGGGCCCTGGACCCCTTGCGGGCCACGGGGCCCCTGCGGGCCCTGGACTCCCTGAGCGCCGCGCCGGCCCCGCCGGCCGTCACGGCCGTCACAGCCGTCACAGCCGTCATGGCCGTTGCAGCAGTGGTGGTGGTGGCAGTTGTTCCACCGGCAGGACCCGCAGTGCCCGCCTCCGCCGCCGAGCAGGAAGCCCTGGAACCCGGCGCCGGTGAGGTGCCCGTAGGACTGGACGGCCACCGGTTTCGCCGTGATGGCGGCGGCCGGTGCCTGGTATGACAGCGCCAGACCCGCTCCGGCCAATGCCGTGGCGGCGGTGATGTTCATGACGCGCTTTCCCGACCGAAGGCCGGAGGCGAATTTTCTGATGTGCGAATTCATCTGATTCCCGTGTCGTTCGCGAGTCCGGGGGACCAGATTCTCCTTGCACCTCGCTATGGCGGAGGCACTCATCAGATACCCCGTCGCCCGGAACGACTACACGCTGATGAATTCAGCAAACGGTAACGACCATTACTGTAAATCGAAAACCGCTGAATTTAGAGGCAAATCATCCATTTAGGGTGGATCTTCAATGTTAGATACCACTAATGATGAAAAAGCAGGCCACCAGCTATCGGACTGCACCGAAGATGCGCGCACGGAAAGGCCCGCGCCACGGGAGGGGGTCGTGGCGCGGGCCGGTCCGTTAACGGGGTTGGTCAGACGCGGGCGTTGGCGTGGTGGCCGATCGCCAGACCCGAGACCGGGTCGAAGAAGTGCAGGTTATGGGTGTCCACGACCAGCTCGATGTTCTGGCCGGGGCGGACGTGGCTGCGGGAGTTGACACGGGCGGTCCACAGCGACTTGTCGCCGACCAGCGGGAGGGTCGCCTCCTCGTCGTCACCGGCGTCGGCCGCGGCGACGGTGTCCTGGTGCTGGACCGGCGGGGCGTCGATCAGGAACAGGACGTTGATCTCGGAGCCGAGCTCCTCGGTGACCTCCGCGCGGACCTGCAGACGGGTCCAGCCGCCGGCGGAGCCGTTGGCCGCGACCGAGTCGTCGAAGTCGGACGGGCGGATGCCCAGGATGATCTTCTTGCCGATCCACTCGTCGAGGCCCGGCTTCTCGGTGAAGGTCTCGTTCGGCACCGGCAGCTTGAAGCCGGCGAAGGCGACGGCCGCGCCGCCGTCACCGCGCACCAGCTCGGCGTTGACGAAGTTCATCGACGGGGAGCCCATGAAGCCCGCGACGAACAGGTTGACCGGCTTGTCGAAGAGGTTCTGCGGGGTGTCGACCTGCTGGAGCAGGCCGTCGCGCAGGACGCAGACGCGGTCGCCGAGGGTCATCGCCTCGACCTGGTCGTGGGTGACGTAGACGGTGGTCACGCCGAGACGCTCGTGCAGGGTGTTGAGGGAGGCGCGCATGGAGACGCGGAGCTTGGCGTCCAGGTTGGACAGCGGCTCGTCCATGAGGAAGGCCTGCGGCTCGCGCACGATGGCGCGGCCCATCGCGACACGCTGGCGCTGACCGCCGGAGAGGGCGGCCGGCTTGCGCTTGAGGTACTGCTCCAGGCCGAGCATCTTGGCGGCCTCGTTGACCCGCTTGGAGATCTCGGCCTTGGGCATCTTGCGGAGCTTCAGACCGAAGGCGAGGTTCTCCTCGACGGTCATGTGCGGGTAGAGCGCGTAGTTCTGGAAGACCATGGCGATGTCGCGGTCCTTCGGGGGCAGGTGGTTGACCACCCGGTCACCGATGGCGATCTCGCCGCCGCTGATGTCCTCAAGTCCGGCGATCATGCGCAGGGCGGTGGACTTGCCACAGCCGGACGGGCCGACCAGGACCATGAACTCGCCGTCCCGGATCTCAAGGTCGAGGCCGTTCACGGCCTTCACACCGCCTGCGTAGATCTTGTCGACTTTGCTGAGAACGATGGATGCCATGGAGAGTCCTTAGCGCCTCGGGCCAACCCCGTGTTCACCCGATGTGGATACGTTTTCATGCATCTCACCGGAAACGGACATGCGTGTCAAGAGCAGATCCGGTTCTTCCTCGTCAGCGGGGCCGCTGATGTCTCTTCGCACTGGAACGGCTACGGAAAATATGATGGAATCGTTTCCATGAACATGCGTCGTACGACCATCAAGGACGTCGCCGAGGCGGCGGGGGTCGGGGTCGCCACGGTGTCGCGGGTTCTGTCCGGCGGCTCGGCGAGCCCCGCGACCAGGGAGCGCGTGCTGACCGTCGCGGCCCAGCTCGACTATCGGCCCAGCGCGCTCGGCCGCAACCTGCGCCAGCAGCGCTCGGGCGGGATCGGGCTGCTGCTGCCCGACATCACCGACACCTTCTACGGCCGCCTGGCCGACGGCGTGCTCGCCTGCGCGCGCTCGGCGGGCGAGCCGGTGATCCTGGGCGCTACCGGCGACGACCCGGAGCGCGAGGCCGAGCTGATCGGCATGCTGCTGGAGCAGGGCGTGGACCGGGTGATCGCGATCCCCTCCGGGGACGGGGAGACGTGGGCACCGACCCTGCGAGCCGGGCTCACCACGGTGTTCGCGCACCGCCTGGCGGCCGGGCGCGACGACGTACCCGCGGTCCTGGCCGACGACCGCGCGGGCGTGCGCACCGCCGTCGACTATCTGACCGGGCTGGGCCACCGCCGGATCGCCTATCTCGGCGGCCCGGGGCAGGAGCAGCGCCTGTCCGTCTTCCGGCAGGCCCTGGGCGCCCTGGTGGACGAGGATCTCATCGTCTCCGCGCGCGGCAGCCGGGACTCCGCCTACGCGGTCGCCGCCGGGCTCCTCCAGCGCCGGCCCGACCTGACCGCCGTGCTGGCCGGGGGCAACCTGCTGGGCGAGGCGGCCGTGCTCGCCGCCAGGGAGCTGGATCTGCGGGTGCCCAGGGACCTGTCACTGATCATGTTCGATGACGTGCCCTGGGCCGAGCTGTGCTCCCCGCCGCTGACCGTGATCGCCCAGCCCGCGCAGGACATCGGCTACCGCGCGGCCGAGCTGGTGCTGCGTGCCGGACCACGGCGTCCGCGCAGCGTGCTGCTGCCCACCGAGCTGATGGTCAGGGGCAGTTGCGCTCCTAGAGGGATTTCTCGATCGCCGCGGTGAGGGCGGGGTCCCCGGGCTCGACGGCCGGGCGGAAACGGGCCAGCACCTCCCCCTCACGCGAGACCAGGAACTTCTCGAAGTTCCACTGGACGTCGCCGGCCTGCCCGTCGGCGTCGGGCGCCTGGGTGAGCGAGGCGTAGAGCGGGTGCCGGTCCTCGCCGTTGACGTCCGTCTTGGCGAGCAGCGGGAAGTCCACCCCGTAGGTGGTGGAGCAGAACTCCTGGATCTCCTCCGCACTGCCCGGCTCCTGGCCCATGAACTGGTTGCAGGGCACGCCGACGACGGTGAGGCCTCTGTCGGCGTAGGCGCGGTGGAGCTCGACGAGACCCGCGTACTGCGGGGTGAGGCCGCATCTGGAAGCCACGTTCACGATCAGGGCCGCCCCGTCGCCGGCCAGCTCGGCCAGCGTGGTGGGGGCGTCGGAAAGAGTGCGCACTGGGATATCACGGATGCTCATGATCTGCACCCTAATCGCCTTGTCACGTTTGGGAGTTATGACGTCCAAAGAGTGAAATGTGATGGACGCCACAGGCGAGACGCCGAGCCCCTCACCAGGCACTTGATCCTTTTCTAACCGATCTTTGACAGAGACCTCGACAAGCGCTGTCGACTCGCCCGACAAGAATCGCTGGGGCATCGTGGCGGCCGTCCCCCGATCCCAGCGAAAGGCGATCCCCTATGCCGACGCTACGCCGTACCAGCGTGCTGCTGGTCACCTCGGCGCTCGCCGTCAGCACCACCGCCACGGTCGCTCAGGCCTCCTCCTCCGCACGGCAGGGCAACAAGGCCATCGCCGCGCCCATGGTGTCCGCACGAGGCTGGACCAAGAGCCAGTTCGGCTGCCTCAGCCGGCTATGGACCCGGGAGAGCAACTGGAACCACCGAGCACACAACCGCCACTCCGGCGCCTACGGCATCCCCCAGGCGCTGCCCGGCGGGAAGATGGCCAGCGCCGGCCGGGACTGGCGCACCAACCCCAGAACTCAGATCAAATGGGGTCTGACCTACATCAAAAAGCGCTACGGTTCGCCGTGTGGAGCGTGGGCGCATTTCCATTCACGCGGCTGGTACTAGTTTCAAACCCCATGCCGGGGTGATTTTCGCCTCCTCCCCCCGCATAGACGTCCGGCCCGTGGTAATTCGGCACCCGTCGAACCACCCGTAGACCACGAAGATCGGGCAAACACCTTTCCGCGGCATGTCGCAACCACCCTTCGGCGCTTGCCCCGCGTACTAGAAAGCGCCTAGAGAAAACGTCGCGGTGTCTCATGCCGGAAACGGGCCGGCGAGACCGCGCGGGCATCTCCGCGTCCGAGCCACGGGCGCGGGACGACCGGGTGCGTGAGCGGGCCATGGCCCGCTCACGCACCTCCCGCACGCGGCCAGCGGACAAGGATCAACATGAACGGATACCGCGTCCTGCGGAATACAGTCGTGACCGCGCTCGCCGCTTCGACCATGGTCGGGTCCGCCGAGATCGGGCGGGCCGAGGAGATCGCGGAACCGGCGAGGAAGGGACCGGCGATGACGGTCCACCGGGGCGTCTGGTTCACCCAGGCCCAGCCGAAGATCGTAGTCACCACGAGGACCAGCAGGAGCAGGAACAAGGCGATCGCGTTCCGCCTCGTCTCCCGCCGGCTGTGGTCCCACAGCCAGTTCCGCTGCCTGGACAGTCTCTGGACCAGGGAGAGCAACTGGAACCACCAGGCGCACAACCCGTCCTCGGGGGCCTACGGCATCCCGCAGGCACTGCCGGGCTCGAAGATGAGCGGCAGCGGCGGGGACTGGCGCTCGAATCCGGCCACCCAGATCAGCTGGGGCCTTCGCTACATCAAGAGCCGATACGGATCTCCGTGCGGCGCATGGGGTCATTTCCGGTCCAGTAACTGGTACTGACCCGAGGAGTCTTCAGGGGAAGGGAGCACTCCTCAGACGTCCGGGATCCGCGGGTCCCGGACGTCATCTTTTCAGCTGCACAGCTATCGCCTGGATGAGCAGCCCCAGGCCGAACTCGAACTCCGACTCGTGGTCGCAGTCGACCAGCATCGGGGCCAGCCCGCTCACCTGGGGGAACAGCAGGGGATCGACGTTCTCGACAGCGAGGTCGGAGCGGTGGACCGGGGCGAACGTCGGGGTGACCCCGACCTCCCGCAACAGCGAGCCCACGATGTAGGCGATGAACACGCGCAGGATGCGGACCGCCTCGTGCCCACCGAACCCGGCGCTGCGCAGCGTGGCGAGCGCCCGCTCCACCGGCAGCAGCCCGGCGGTCGACTGGAGCTGGCGGCTGACCACCACCATCGTGCAGCGGGGATAGTGGTGGGCGATCTGCCGGAAGGCGAGCGCCTGCATCCGCACGCGGTCGGTCCAGTCGGCGTCCGGGTCGTCGGAGAACTCGATCTGCGACAGCACGGTCTCGGCCACCCCGTCGAGCAGCGCGGACTTGTTGGGCACGTGGTTGTAGAGCGACATCACGCCCACCCCCAGGTCGGCCGCGATCCTGCGCATGGACACCGCGTCGGCGCCCTCGCGCTCGATCAGGTCGATGGCCGCGGCGACGATGCGCGGACGGGACAGTGGCTCTGCGGGCATATCGCCATTGTCTCCTCATCTTGACGTACGTACACCGTACGTGCGACTCTCGCGAGTGTACGTACGGTGTACGTCTCTGGAGGCCGCATGTCGACTCACGATCTCTACACGATCCCGGCCGAGCTCTCCACGTGGGACGTCGAGGCGGCCGGAGCCGCCCGCTTCACGTGGGAGTACGACGACGGCAGGGACCGCATGCTCGCCCTTTACCAGAAGGGCAAGGACAAGCAGTGGGACTCCGTCAAACGCATCGACTGGGGCCTTGAGGTCGATCCGTACAACGTGCTCGGCATCCCCGACACCACCATCGCCATCCATGGCACGCCCCTGTGGGACCGGATGGACGACCGGCAGCGGCAGGACGTCCGCCTGCACGGCGCCGCCTGGCAGTTCTCCCAGTTCCTCCACGGCGAGCAGGGCGCGATGATCTGCTCGGCCCGCATCGTGGAGTCGGTCCCCGACCTCGACTCCAAGTTCTACGCCGCCACCCAGACCATGGACGAGGCCCGGCACGCCGAGACCTACGCCCGCTTCCTGCAGGAGAAGGTCGGCCTCGCCTACCCCATCAACGAACACCTCAAGGCCCTGCTGGACAACACGCTGAGCGACTCCCGCTGGGACATGCCCTACCTCGGCATGCAGGTGCTCATCGAGGGCCTGGCCCTGGCCGCCTTCGGCGTGATGCGCGACATCACCACCAAGCCGCTGCCCAAGCAGATCCTCGCCTACGTCATGCAGGACGAGGCCCGGCACGTGGCCTTCGGCCGGATGGCGCTGCGCGACTACTACAGCCAGCTCACCGAGGCAGAGCTGCGCGAGCGCGAGGACTTCGTCATCGAGGGCTGCTACCTGATGCGCGACCGGCTGCGCGGCCGGGAGACGTGGGAGACCATCGGCCTGAACAGGTCCGAGGTCGCCGAGGCCATGGAGTGCGTCGACCGGTCCGAGTACCTCAAGCTGTTCCGCTCCCTGCTGTTCAGCCGCATCGTGCCGTGCGTCAAGGACATCGGCCTGTGGAGCCCCCGCCTCCAGCAGGCCTACGCCGACATGGGCGTCCTGGACATGGCCGGCCAGAGCCTGGACGCGCTGATGAGGCAGGACGAGGAGATCGCCGACAGGATCGACGCCGAGCGCTTCGCCCGGGAGGAGGCCGAACGCCACGCCGAGGTCGCCGAGACCGTGGCCATGGGCGCCGAGTCCTGACCCTCGCTCACCCGCCCGCCGGGCCGGCGGTACGGGAACGGGACCCGCGCTGGATCTCGCCGGCGGGGTCCCAACAGCGGGTGCGCGGCTGAGCGCCGTGGGCGCGCCTGGCGTCGGCGCCAACGCCGATCGGATCGCCCGACGCGGCCCCGCTCATGAAGCGTTCTTGGCCTCTCGGGTGCGTCAGTGGGGGTTCGGTGGGGGCGGT
>NZ_NGFP01000335.1 GCF_002149035.1 Streptosporangium minutum | reverse complement strand
CTCCGGCCGCGATCAAACCCAAGGCCCCCGTCGGCCAGATCACCAAGCTCGGCCCCAGCCGCCCCCGGGTCGAGGAGGTCGGCGAGCACGTGGCCCAGAAATGGATCCTCACCCGCGGCCGCGACAACATCCGCGACCTGCTCCCCGGCCCGATCCTCCCCACCGTCATCGACACCGAGCTGCTGATCGAGGCGGAGAAGGAGCTCGGCCACTCCCTGCGCCCCTATCCCGAGGCCCGCGTCTGGCTCCGCGACGGTTTCTGGGCCCGCGTCTACCGGGAGTTCGAGATCGGGGTCGGCGTCTCCTCCAAGTGACGGCCGCCTGACGATCACGTCCGATTCCCGCCAGCCGCATGCTCTGCGCTGCGGATAACGTCGTTGCTGTGTCCGTGAAAGAGCTTGACTTCGATTCCTGTTACCGAGCGGTGAGCGCCCGGGACGCCCGGTTCGACGGGCGGTTCTACACAGCGGTCACCTCCACGCACATCTACTGCCGTCCCATCTGCCCGGCGCGCACGCCCGCCTCCCGCAACGTGCGCTTCTACCGGCACGCGGCCTCCGCCGAGGCGGCCGGTTTCCGGCCCTGCAAGCGGTGCCGGCCCGAGCTCAGCCCCGGAGACCCCGGCTGGGACCACCGCGGCGAGCTGATCGGCCGCGCGCTCCGGCTGATCGACGAGGGCGTGGCCGACGACGGCGGGGTGGCGAGGCTGGCCGGGCGGCTGCACATCACCGAGCGGCACCTGCACCGGCTGTTCACCACCGAGATCGGCGTCGGACCGCTCGCCGTGGCCAGGACCAAGCGGCTGCTGCTGGCCAAGCAACTGCTGACCGAGACCGGACTGTCGATCACCGACGTGGCGTTCGCGTCGGGGTTCGGGAGCGTACGGCAGTTCAACGCGACCATGAAGGAGACCTACGGCTTCACCCCCGGCGAGCTGCGGGCCACCGCGGGCCGGGCCGTCACCGACAACTCGCTGACGCTCCGGCTGCACCGGCGCGCGCCGTACGAGGCGCGGACGCTGCTGCGATTCCTGCAGGGGCGGGCGATCCCCGGGCTGGAGCGCGTCGACGAGACGGGCTACAGCAGGGCCGTCCCCGGCGGCACGGTCACCCTCACCCCGGGACCCGGTGACGTCCGGCTGGAGGTCAGCCTCGACGACACCCGCCACCTGGCCCGCGTCGTCGCCCGGTGCCGCCGCCTCCTCGACCTCGACGCCGACCCCGAGGCCATCGCGCACGCCCTCGGGGAGACCTCCCTGGCTCCCCTCGTCGCGGCCCGCCCCGGCCTGCGGGTCCCCGGCGCGTGGGACGGCTTCGAGGTGGCCGTCCGCGCCGTGGTCGGCCAGCAGATCTCCGTCGCCGGCGCCCGCACCATCCTCGGCCGTATCGTGGGCCGGGCCGGCCGCCCCGTCGAGGCGGAGGGGTTCACCCACCTGTTCCCCACCCCCGGGGAGCTCCTGGAGGCCGACCTCGGCGGACTCGGGCTGACCGGGCGGCGGGTGGTCACGCTGAAGGCGCTCGCCGCGAAGGCGGCGGACGGCGAGATCGACCTGGACGGGGCGCAGGAACCCGGAGAGGCCGTGGCCCGGCTGCTGGAGGTGCCGGGCATCGGGCCGTGGACGGCCAGCTACATCGCGCTGCGGGCACTGCGCGACCCGGACGCGTGGCCCGCGGGAGACCTCGTGCTGCGGCGGGCCATGGCGTGCCTGGGCATCCCCGAAGACCACATCGAGCGGTGGCGGCCCTGGCGGGCCTACGCCGCGCTGCACCTATGGAGTTCACAGTGATCGAGGCACAGGTCCTCCCCACGCCCACCGGCCCGCTGGCGCTGCTCTCGCACGAGGGACTCGTCGTCGCCGCGGGTTTCACCGCCGACCCGCACCAGATGTTCCTGCGGCTCCCGGCCCGCCTCCAGGCGTACGGCCTGCGCCGGGTGGAGGACCTGGGCCACCCGGCGCAGGCCGTACGGGACTATCTGGACGGGGAGCTGACGGCCCTCGACGGCGTCGCGCTGACCCAGCCGGGCACGCCCACGCGGCAGCGGCTCCTGACGGCCCTGCGGGAGGTCCCGGCGGGGACCACGATCGGCTACGCCGAGCTGGCCGAGCGGGCGGGGCTGCCCAGGACGGCCGCCAGGGCGGCGGGGGCGGCGTGCGCGCAGAACCTGATCGCGCCGTTCGTCCCGTGCCACCGCATCCTGCCGTCCGCCGGCGGCTTCGGCGGCTACTACTACGGCACGCCGGTCAAGCAGTGGCTGCTCACCCACGAGAAGGCCCTCGCCCAGACCAGCGTGCTGTAGTCACCGGCGGGCCCGGCGCAGGCCCGTCCGGGTGACGGCGCTCAGGGCGTCCCCTTCCTGACGGTGCTCTGGACCTCGCCCACCTCGACGTCGCGGGTGGCGGCGGCCTGGATGGGGTCGTAGGCGAAGGGCACCACATTGTCCTGCACCCCGACCTCCCAGACGGAGGTGACGGTCAGGGTGTAGACGTCGCGCGGCTGGTCCGCCGAGGCACGCAGGTAGGTGACGCCGCAGGTGAACTTCTTGCCCTTGGCGTACGGCGTGCCGGTCTGGCCGCAGCCCTCCTCGGCCTTCTTCGCGCGATCGTCGCCGGTCCCCGGGTCGATCTTTATGTTCTTCAGGTCGGCGGTCACGGTCGCGCTCATGAAGCCCGGGATCGTGGCCGTCACCGACCGGCTGGTCTGGCCGGCGTCGCCCAGCCAGACCCAGGTCGGCAGGTTCACGTAGCTCTTGGCGTCCGGGTTGAGCTGGATCTTCGGCTCGGGCACGGTCAGCGCGGCGCGGGCGATCTCGACGAGCTCGGCGATCGTGATCCCGCTGGGCGGGGTCGTGCCGGGCGGCACCCACACGAAGGGGTCCAGGCCGTTCCAGCAGGACAGCCCGTCGGGGTCGGCCCCGTTGTAGGCGGGCGCCCACCAGCGGCCCTCCTTGCCGGCCTTGTCCTTGAACTGCTTGAGGAACTTCTGGTACTTCTCCTCGGTGGCGTTCGGGGTGTAGCGGAACCACAGAGCCCGCAGGTCCTCCTGCTGCTGCAGCTTCTCGGTGGCGCTCTTGTCGGGTTCGTACCAGCACGGGCGCTTGATCCGGTAGCCGTCGCTCTTGCCGCCGATCCCGGTCCCGGTAATGATGATCTTGGAGTTCTCCAGGCGGACCCCTGCCGTACGGCCGTCCTGGAAGCCCTCGCCGCCGCTGCCCCCCGGGTCGTCACCCCCGGAGGCCAGCAGCAACACTCCCGCAACGACCACATTCATGATCATCGAAGACATCCCTTCGCACGTTCGCTGGGAAGTTCCGCGTGACGCAGCAGCTTGATCCGCCAGACCCCGTCGTCGCCCCGCCGGAGCCCGGCGACCTGGAGGAAGGGCTTCCTGGTCCAGTCGGGCTGCCTGCGGACCGCCTTCCCGGTCTCCGCGTCCAGCAGCCGCATCCCCGTCTCGTCGACGCATCCGTGGAGCTCCGCCCCGCGCCCGGTGACCGAGACGACGTTCAGCGCGTACAGCCGGGAGGTGCCGCGCACCGACCGGCGCTGATCCAGGAACTCCCTGACCCACCGGTAGGCGTCCGAACTCGCGCCGTCCTGAACCGTCTCCAGATAGGCGGTGTCCTGGCCGCCGGTGACGACCGACTTGAACGATCCGGCGCGGTAGTCGCGGAAGGCATCGATCATCCCGGTGGTGTCCCGGTCGGCCACGGCGGGCCACTCGACCACCACGCGGACGCCGGGCGAGACCTCGACCGTCTCCACCCTCGGAGTGGGAACGGCCTGCTGTGCGGAGCTCGGGTCGCCGACCGGCAGGTCGTCGGGGGTGAACGGCCGGGGTGCCGGTGAGGAACAGCCCACCGGCACGAGCAGGGCCAGCGCGACCACCGCGCGCACGCCGATCACGCTGAAAGCGCCCCGCGACCGCGACCACCGACACGCGCGGATCGGCGTGGTCGCGCGCGCCCCACCCGACCGCCGGCCCGGCGTCTCCCCAGGCGCGTCGCTCGACCTCCGGCCGGACGTCACCTCGGACACGTCGCTCGGCCTCCGGCCGGACGTCACCCCAGGCGCGTCGCTCGACCTCCGGCCCGGCGGCGCCTCGGACACGCCACTCGACCTCTGACCCGTCACGGCGTCCGCCTCGGGCTCCGGGCCCGCTGACCCGGTCATGCCGACGGCGCCGAACGCATCCGCCACGAGGGCAGCAGCTCGTCGATGAGCGCCTCCGTCTCCGGCGCCATCCCGCCGCCGCCGGGGTGGGAGCCGGCCCGCCGGTGCAGGGCCTCGGCCACGGCCCGCAGGCGGCCCGGGTCGCCGGTCAGGTGGGTGGCCCGCAGCAGGTCCCGCCAGAGCCCCTCGTCGTCGGCGGCCAGCAGCAGCCCGGCCCGCGCCGCCACGACGGCCTGGGCGGCCTCGCCGTCCGCCAGCCGTATCTCGCAGAGCCGGTGGGCGGCGTCCGCGACACCGGCGGTCACGTCGTACTCCAGGTCGTCGGCGGCCAGCCAGGAGTACCGGCCGCGCGGACGCCCGTTCAGCAGCGGGCCGCGCACGAGGTTCAGGGCCCTCTCCAGGAGTACGGCGCGCACGGCGGGGTCCGCGTGCGACCGGCGGACGAACTCGCGGAAGAGCATCCAGTCGGTCCTCACCTCGGGCCCGAGACGGAGCCGCCCCGACTCGTCGGCGTAGAGGTTGGGCCGCCCGGCGCTGTCGACGCCCAGCCAGTCGACGACCCGGGCGATCGTGGCGTCCCGGACCACCGACTGCACGCCCCTCGGCCAGAGGATCCCGCCGAGCACGACCGGGTGGACGCCCCCCGGGTGGGTCGCCAGGTAGACGACGAGCTCGACGGCGAGCACGGCCCGGCCCTCCTCCATCGGCGGCGGGCCGGTGATCTCGACCGGCCCGAGGATCCGCACCTCGATGGAGGGCGTCTGCGGGACCGGCTCCCGCTCGTCGGGCAGCGGCTCCCCGGCGAGCCGCCCGGCTGTGTGGAACAGGTCGATCAGGGCCCGGTAGTGGCGGCGGGGCAGGAGCTGCGCGGCCACCTCGAACCCGAGCGCGTCCACCGTGGCCCGGCCGTCCTCGGTGATCTCCCAGTTCCAGGTGGCGTGCGGGACGTCACCCGCGACGACGTACCCGGCGGCCGTCCGGACGCCCTTCCTGGCGAGCACCGCCAGGCGGCGGCCCTCCTCCGCGCTCGGGACCACCGCGGACAGCACGTAGTGCGGCGGCCAGATCGGGTCGGCCGCGCGGCCGTGGATCCGGCCGGTGAGCACCTCGCCGCCGGGGTCGCGTTCCTCGGCCGTGGCCTCCAGCTCGGGCAGGAGCTCGGCGAGGCCGCCCACGCAGCGGACGCGGTCGGGGGCGATCACGGCGAGCTCCTCCCCGAAACCGACGAGCGTGATGAGCATCCGGTCCGACCAGCGGTTGGTGGCCAGCTCCACCGCGAGCGCGGCGAGGGCGGCGGTGCTCTGGGGGCCCTTGAGGCTGATCAGCCCGTGGGCCGCCTCAAGGTCGACGAGCACCCGGCCCTCACCGTTGGTCCCCAGCGAGACCAGGCCCGGGTACGGCGCGGGCGCCCCGGCGAGCTCCTGTTCGTCGAGCATCCGGCCCTCGTGGGCCGGCAGCCGCCACACCTGGCCGCCGTCGTGGGCGGCCCAGGGCGCGGGGGCGTCGAGGTCGGGCGGGTGAATCCACAGGTCGAGGGTGTGCGGGGACAGGTGCGCGGCGTAGATCGTGGGCGGGACGCGGTTCTGGGCCGCGAGGGACCTGCCCAGGAGCCGCAGCCCGATGTCCAGCATCCGGCTGCCCGGCGCGTCGGCGCCCAGCCGGAGCGCGAGCTCGGCCTGGGCCGCGTCGCCCCTCGGCCGGGCGATCCGGTGCCCGAACGCCCGGTACCACAGCTGCCGCCTGCGCCGGCGGCCGAGTGCCGCCAGCAGTCCGGCCGCCGCCAGCGAGGTCACCGCCAGGTAGTCGAGCATCTCCAGCCCGGAGTCCTGCCCGGCCCGGCCGCCGGGGTCGGCGGCCACGGAGGGGTCGCGCCCGGTGCCGCCCTCCGATGCCTGCCGTCCGGTGCGGCCGGAGTCGTCGGCCGCGTGGGACTCCCGCCCGGTGGCGGTCTCCTGCGGGGACCGCCGGGAGGTGTCCGAGGGAGTCCGGCGCGTCTCGGCGGGGTCGGTCCTGCCGTCGCCGGGGACGACGGAGGTGTCCGAGGGCCGGGAGACCTCCGGCCGGGACTCCATCGGGAGATCCGCGCGGCCCGGGGTGAAGGTCCGGGTGCGGCCGTCGAGCTCCGCCGGCTTGCCGGGGTGCTCCTTCAGGGTGGCGTCGCGGGGCTGGGCGGCCGGGACGAGGTGGATGTTCCTGGCGTCGGCCGGCATGTCCAGCACCCAGCCGGGCCTGATCAGGTCGGCCATGTGGAGACGGCTGCCGTCGGGCTGCTCCTTGTGCTGGTTGAGCCGGTAGATCTCCGGATAGCGCCGCCCGTCGCCCAGGCACTTCTCCGCGATCTCCCACAGGCTCTCGTGGTGGCGCCCGTGCGGCGGCTGCACCACGTAGACCTTCTTGGCCTTCTCCACCGGCACCAGCGGCGCCCGCTCCTCGGCGACCGGCGCGGACAGCGCGACGGAGGCGACGGCGGGGCCGGCGGCCGGCGTGCCCCCCGCCTTCGCGATCGGCACGACCACCGCCGACATGGTGAACAGCACCAGCACCGCCGAGACCAGCCGGTTGGCCAGGACCTGGGTGCCCCCGGAGAGCGGGACCCTGGCCGGCATGCCGACCCGCCGCAGCCCGGCGTAGACCTCGACGATCACGCAGACGGTCAGCTGCAGCCACGCCAGCCAGACCAGCAGCACGAGGATCGCCACGATCGTGCCCGTGCCGACCGGGCTGGACAGCAGGTCGATGTCGAGCAGCTCGGGCGGGAGCGGCGGCCCGGCCAGCCGGAGCAGGGCGTAGGGGACCCCGCCCAGGAGCGCGGCCAGCACGACCAGCGCGCCGAGTCCGGCGAACAGGTCACCCGCGGTGCGCCTGGGCCTGATGCGCATGGGCTGTCGCGTGGGCATGCGTCTCCCTCCCCGTTCAGATTCGTCGTCCGTCACCCGCTCAGCCAGTGGTTCGCGGCAATTGGTCTAGGGCATTCGGCGCGGCCCTTCCCGTCCGCCGGGACCGCCCCGGCCGCACCGGGCCATCAGACGTCCTCCCCCGTGTCGGGACCGGCGGTGGCCTCGGCCTCCGTCTCGGAGCCGGGGAAGCCGAAGGCGGCCAGGAAGAAGGCCTTCCACGACACCGAGACCCGTACGGTGACCTCGGCCTGGCCGCCGCCGACCGTGCACTCGGCGAGCTGGACGTCGTCGGTGGCGTGGGCGGAGACGACCTCCTCGGCCTTGGCACAGGCCGTACCCTCCTCCAGCAGGCGGGCCTGGCCGGTGGCGCGGAGGTGTTCGACGTCGATCTGGTCGGCGGCCGCCCGAGCCGCCTGCTCGGCGATGTCGGCGGCCCGCAGCCGGGAGTTGATGGCGGCCCCGCCGTCGACCAGGAGCCCGGCCAGCAGGAAGACCGCCACCGAGAAGATCACCGTGAAGACCGACATCGACCCCCGCTCCCCGGCCGCGGAGCCACGGGAAGCCCGCGAGGTCGGCTCCCCGCCGCCGGAAGGGCTCATTCGACCCTCCGGAACTGCTCCAGCGGGACCACCGAGTCGCCCTTCATCTCCTTGGCGGCGCCGAAGCCGAGGAAGCCCAGGTCCAGCGAGCAGGTCACCTCGACCCTGACCAGCGCGCCCTCCTTCCAGTCCGTGCCCGCCAGGCTCACCTCGGGCTCGCACTCACCCGACAGCGACTCCTTCGCCGCCCTGTCGGCGGCGTCCTCGGCGTCGGACAGGGTGCGCTCGACCGAGGCCGCCCTGGCCGCGTCCCTGGCCGCGCCGTTGACCTCGCCCTGGGCCTCCACCAGCCGTCCCGCGCCGACCAGGAAGAGCATGAACAGCAGGAAGACCGGGGCCAGCATCACCGTCTCGGCCGTCAGCGATCCGCGCTCGCCGCCGCGCCTGCCATCGCCGCGTCCGCGTCCGGGTCCGCCGTCGCCACATCCGCGTCCATGTCCGGGGTCGCCGCCGCACCGCGCGCACCCGCCACCGGGCTCGCGCTCGCCGCCGCGCCGCGCGCACCCGGGTCCTCGTCCGGGGCGGGACGGGGCCGGGAAGGTCATGGGCATCCTTCACTCCCGTCGTCGGGTCGGAAGCACTCGACGGGTCCGCCGAAACGCGAGGTGATGGTGAACGTCGTGGACGGCAGCAGCGGGACGACCTGGACCGCCGTGGCGGTGATCTCGACGCCTCGCTGGTCGCCCTCCTCCCAGGTTGTGACGGTGGCGCCGTCGAGAAGCTTCGGGCCGACGGCCTTGAGCACCTCGTCGGCCCGCTCCCTGGCGTCGCTCTCCCAGGAGTCGGTGTCGACCCGGGCGAGGCGGGCGCCTTCCCGGGCGGCGGCGTCGGCCACCTGGCGGCCGTGGAACCACAGGGCGAACTGCACGACGAGCAGGATGACGGCCAGCACCACCGGCATGATCATCGCGAGTT
>NZ_NGFP01000334.1 GCF_002149035.1 Streptosporangium minutum | reverse complement strand
ACCCGGGATTGCCCCCGTCCGCCCCAGATGGGCTTCTACGGCCCTCACAGCCGAAAGCCCGCTCAGGTGAGCGGGGTCCCCCACAGACCCCCTATGGGCCACCTGAGGCCCGAGTGGGCTCAGATGCGGGTGCGGTGGAAGTTCAGGTAGGAACGGCTCGGCGTCGGTCCGCGCTGCCCCTGGTACCGCGAGCCGTACTTCTGCGAGCCGTAGGGATGCTCGGCCGGCGAAGTGAGCCGGAACATGCACAACTGACCGATCTTCATACCGGGCCAGAGCTTGATCGGCAGCGTCGCGACATTGGAGAGCTCAAGCGTCACATGCCCGCTGAACCCCGGGTCGATGAAGCCCGCGGTGGAATGGGTGAGCAGACCGAGCCGCCCCAGCGAGCTCTTCCCCTCAAGCCGGGAGGCGATGTCGTCCGGAAGGCTGATGACCTCATAGGTGCTGGCCAGAACGAACTCCCCGGGATGCAGGATGAACGGGTCGTCACCCTCGGGTTCGACCATCCGCGTGAGATCGGGCTGCTCGATCGCCGGGTCGATGTGCGGGTACCGGTGGTTCTCGAAGACCCTGAAATAACGGTCCAGACGCACGTCGACGCTGGAAGGCTGGATCATCTCCGGCTGGAAGGGGTCAAGCCTGACCCTGCCGGACTCGATCTCGGCGACGATGTCACGATCGGAAAGCAGCACGTGAGGCAACCTACCAACGCCGTGCCCCCCGGCAGACCGAGAAACTCCACTCCGCGGACTGCGAGAGTGCCCCGAGTTTCCGCTACAGTGGTGGACGCGGCAGACCGCTGCGGGTGTAGTTCAATGGCAGAACATCAGCTTCCCAAGCTGACAGCGCGGGTTCGATTCCCGTCACCCGCTCCACTCCAAAGGCCCAGGTCAGGGATTGATTCCCGACCCGGGCCCTGATTGTCTCTAGGGCGTTCTCGATCTTCCGTGCAATTAACGTGCAATTAGCCGACGGGGGCAAGCACCCCGGCTGAGCCGTCCTCATCGTCGTCCCGCTTCTCAAGCTGCCTGTCGATCGCATCCGTGATCGCCTTGTCGGCACCCCGTACGGCGTGCTGATAGATCATCGCGGCGCGTACGTTGTCGTGTCCCATCCGGGCCATCAGGTCCTTGAGACCCACACCCGACTCGGCGGCGAGCATGTTGCCCGTGTGCCGAAGATCATGGAAGTGCAGACCTGGCACGCCCATCTCCTTGACCACACCGACCCAGCGCGTACGGGTGTTGAAGCCGCTGCGCCGGAGTGGGCCGCCCTTCGCGCCGGGGAAGACGAGCGCGCCGGGATCGTCCTGGACGTAGGTGGCGATGTGCTCCCGGAGCGCCTGAACGATGGCTTGCGGGATGCCGACAGTGCGCCGGCCAGCCTTGGACTTGGGCGGACCGAGGACCAGTCCCCCGGTCGAGCGCTCCACGAAGGCCACCCGTATGCGCACCGTCCCAGCGCCGAGGTCGATGTCACTGCGGCGGAGCGCGCTCACCTCACCCCATCGCAGACTGGCGAAGGTGGCCAGGAGCACCAGGGCGCGGAAGCGCCGGTCATGGGTGCGGTCGGCCCGACCGTCCGTGCCCATCTTCCACAGCGCCCGTTCGGCGTCCGCCCGTGTGGTGAAGACCTCCGGATGGGTGCGCATCTCGCCGTGCCGCTGGAAGCGCAACCGATAGGCGTTGTCCTTGAGCTTGCGGACATTGCCGACCGGACGACGGCCCACGAGGTCGGCCAGCTCGAAGACCTGGGCCACGGTGAGCACCGGGCGCTCCTGGGCGTGCTCGTCGCCGGCCCCGCGGATCCGGCACGGGTTGTGCGAGAGGATGTGATCCTCTTCGGCCGCCGTCATCAGCACGGCCCGCAGCAGGCGATATGCCTTGGCCGCCACGGAGACCGAGACCCCGTTGCCGAGCAGGTCGGCCCGCCACTGCCGAATCATCGCGGTGGAGAGCTTGCCGACCGCAGCGTTGCCGAGATACGGCGTGACGTGCTTCTTGAGGAGCCAGCGATAGAGGTCAAGCGTGCGTGGCCGGAGACCGGGCCGCTGGGAGATCCATGTCTCGGCGTAGTCCTGAAGCTTGATCTTCCCGCGATCCGGGTCCGTCCACTCCCCCGAGATCATCCGGGCCTCGATCAGGGTGAGCGCCCGTTCCGCGTCGCCCTTGCGCTCGTAGGTCTCGGGAGCCATACGCCGCCGCCCGTCCGGCCCCAGGTAGCTCGCCTGGAAGCGTCCGGGCGGTAGCTGACGGATGTTGCCGAAACGGCGATGGTTCCCCTTGGCCATCAGGCCGCCTTTCTGGTGACGTCGGACGTCGTCAGGGGCTCGACCGTTCCCGCGACGATGAAGGCGAGCAGCGCGGACTCCCGAATGCGGACGTGTCGGCCGACCTTCACGAACTCGATCCGCCGTTCCGCGATCAGGCGACGGATGAAGCGTTCCGAGGTGTGGAGCAGTGCGGCGGCCTCATGGGCCTTGAGTAGTTCGTCCAATGCGTTCTCCTGTCAGGCGGCCAGTGAAGTTGCCGAAAGATCTGGTTGTCCTGTCGCTCTCGCCTCTGCCTGCTGCATGGCCATGCGCCATCGCTGGCGTTCGGCGATCTGGTTGAGCAGGCGACGGGCACGGGGTAGCAGGTCGGGATCACCGGCGAGAACCGGCCGCCAGGCGTACTGGTCGGCGGGCTGCTCGTCGGCGAGGCCGAGGGCTTCCATCACCCAGGCCCGCCGGTCCTGCTTGTGCTCGCGGAGGGTCTTGCCGGACCACTTGCGGGAGACCAGGACGCGACGGCCCGCGTAGCCGAGGTGTTCGGGCTTGTGAGCCTTGGACCGGCAGGCACCGGGCCTCATGCCCGCCTTGGCGTTCTTCGGCTGCACGCCGTATCGGAGCCAGTTCGGGCAGGTCGGCGCGCACGGCTCAAAGCGCAGAACATCGGCCAGGCGTTGCACGTGGCGACGCTGGGTCTCGGTCTCGGGAGCGTGGCAGTCCCCGACCGACTTGGTCAGGTACTTGCCGAGGTAGCGGATGCACTGGTCGGCATCCGGAGTCCCGGCCAGCACGCCTTGGACGTCCACTTGGACGCCGAAGCGGAGCACATGGAACGGCTCGGCCTCGTCGTCCTGGTCGAGCCGGTCGAGGGCCTGTTCCCACGTCGGCAGCAGCTCCCCCGTCACCGGGTCGAGGTAGTCGCCGGCCTGCCGGTCCGGGTACGGCTCCGCGCGCTCGGGCCGGTCCGTCCAGACGGGCAGGTGATCGCCCTCAAAGACGACCGTCTCGACCGAGGGCCACCACACCTGGTGGTAGGTCGCGGCGGCGATGGCCTTGACCTCCTTGCGCGGCAAGGTTCCCCGGACAGCCATGTGAAGGTGTGGAGCGAGCCGCCGCTGTGGTTCGACTGAGGAGAAGTACTGCACGTCATAGCCCGCCACACGGCGGAGGTTCTGCACGAAGCGGTCCAGGAGCTTGGAGAAGTGCAGAGCGTCCCGGGCCGCCTGGACGTAGTCATAGGTGTCCGGGTCGACGGGTGTGCCGTCCTGCCGGACCCTGCCGTAGCTGGGCAGAGTGAGCGTGACGAACAGAGAGGGCCGGTAGGTCGTGCCGTCCGGGGCCGTGTAGGTCTGTCCCACCGTCCGAGCCTCATGGGGCCGCTTGGGAAGGTCGGGAGCATCCTGCCGACGTCGTGTGGACCGTGTGCGCTTGGGCCTGTCGTCGGGCAGGACATCACCCCGGACCCCGGCCGCTCTGATCTGGGTGTCCACGTCGGCGATGACCGCGTCGATCTCGGCGGTGGAGTCGCCGGCCTTCTCGACCCGGTCCCGCGCCGCCTGGAGGTCCGCCCGCTGTTCGACGAGTCGCCGCTGTTCCTCGTCGGGATCGCTCCTGACGACGACCGGCTCGTGATCAAGATGCCAGCCCTCCCGGCACTGGGCCATCCGGAGTTGCCGGTTGCGCTTGGCACAGCTCGGGCACTTGCTCTCCAGGGTCGCGCCACACGGCACGTCGACGATCTCCGCCTTGCCGGTCGCGAGGTCGATCCGCTTGAGCGGCACCGGCCGGACGCAGACTCCGTTCTGTACGGCCACCGCCTCCAGGACCTCCAAGGCGGAGGGTAGAACGGTCTTCACCAGCCGCGCCGGGGATGCCGGGAGCGCGGTCTGAGCTTCGGTCATTCGCACTCTCCGATCTCCGGGAACGCGAGCGCCCGCTGTCCGCACTCCTGGCACTCGACCAGGCCCCGCACGGGGTCGAGCCAGAGCGCGTCGAGGGTGCCGCAGACCGAGCAGCGCAGGTTGTCGAGGAAGTGGGCCAGGGTCATGCGGCCTCACCCCCGACGGAGTCGCGGGCCATGTGCCGGATGTCCTCGTCGGAGACGTAGGCCGCGCGGACCCGGATCGGGTCGAGGCTGGTTTCCAGGCGGACGAACCCGACCCCGGCACCGACCTCAGGACGTGGCGAGATGAGGTCGGCCAGTGCTCCCCGGTCGCGTGCTCCGTCGCCGAGGACCATGTCCACCTGTTCGGACTCGTCGAGCCGGAGCGCGATCTTGTCGGGGAACAGGTTCCGGATGTTCATGACCTCCTTGCGCGGGTCCTGAAGAGCCGCAAGGACGCCGACGCCGACCGCCCGGCCTTGGGTGGTCAGGGTGGCGAGCGCGGCCGTGATGCGCTGCCGTAAGCCCTTGTCGGACTGGTAGGCGGTCAGGAACGCCACCTCATCGACGATCACCAGGACGAACGGGTCCTCCACAGTCGGGACATGGTTGCGCTGAACCCCGGCGAATCGGGCTGCTCTCTCCTGCATGACCGAGACCGCCTCGTCGAGCAGGTCGGCGCACTCTTTGGGAGAGGCCGCGTACCGGTCACCGAAGATGGCCCGGCCGTAGGACAGCTCCATGAGCTTGGGATCCAGCGCCCAGTGCTCCACCAGCCCGGCCCGGACCGCGGGGAGGAGACCGCGGATCGCCGACCAGATGACGGACCCCTTGCCTGCCCCGGTGGCCCCGGCGACCAGGACGTGAGTCCCGTGAACCTTGAGCCGCCACGGTTGTCCGTTTTCCTGCATGCCGACCTCCACCGGGCCGACTGACGGTGTCTCGGGAACGGAGACGGCCGGAAGCGGTACGGCCAGCGGGTCGCACCGGGGAAAGGTGAGCAGCAGCCGACCGGCACGTGCCACGGTGACCCGGCAGGAGACGGCGCCGAAGCCGTGCGCGAGGTGTTCGGTCCGGTCGGCCCAGTCCTTGACGGCCTGCCCGCTGAGCATCTTCACCGCGACCACATCGGCCCACGAGGTGCAGGAGACCCCGACGAGGCGGGGTAGGTAGTCCCGGCCGCGCACGTGCCGTCCGAGACCGGAGATGACCATCACGGGTTGCCAGTGCCGCCGGTAGACCCAGACCAGGCGCCACCAGGCCAGCAGCCGCCAACCGATCCAGTGGTTGAACGAGGCCCGGTCGAAGAACGCCCAGGGGATGAGGGGCGAGACGGGGAGGGTGGTCACGGCCAGGGCGACGCGCCAGCCGTACAGGGTCCAGATCACGCCGGGGGCCGCGACGACGGCCGAGGCGATCGGGTGGCGCCAGAGCAGGCGGACGGCGCCGGCCAGCAGCCGCCCGACGAAGATGATGACAGTGATGATGGCCGGGGTCTGGACCACAGCCGGGCGGAAGACGACGGCGGTGTCCGGGGTGGTGGAGACGAGGTGGTGCGCCTCGTCGCCGGGCAGTTTTTTGAACATTAGGCTTGAGCCCTCTCTTGATTTGCATCCGGGGAGATGAGGGGCCGCCGGAAGGACCAGTTCCAGCGGCCCCGTTTCCATGTCAGGCCGCGATGCCCTGGCCGTTGGCCAGACCGTGGAAGGAGCGCTCGACCAACCGGGCGAACGACAGCGCCTCGCGGGCAAGTTGGCGGGCGAAATCGACGTCGGCGGCGGTCACCAGGTCACTAGCCGAGGTGGTGACCAGGACCGAGACAGCTCCGAAGTCGAGCGCCAGAACCGGCGTGCGGGCCGGGTAGGGGTAGCTGGTCGCGCGGGCACCGCGACCGGTGTTGAGGTTGATGATGCTGACGCGGTGGGTTCTGCGGCGGGTCATCAGGCGGCGTCCTTTGCGGGGGTGACGATGTTCCTGGTAGCGGGAGCGGTACCGGTGCGGGGAGCGCGCATCGCGCGGACCTTGATCGAGTAGGCGAGGCGTCCGGTGCCGTTGACGTAGGGGGTGACGGTGACGTGGTCGAACTCGACCGGGGTGAAGGGCAGGCCCGGCATGGGGGCCGGGGGTACGGGCTGGACAGGGGCGAGGATCTTGACGGCCACGGTCTTCTGTCCGGGCTTGACGGTGGGGTCGGCGTCCATGACCGCGACCTGCCACACCAGCTCTCCGGTGGTCTTGTCGCGGGACTGGACGAAACGGCCATTGGTGGAGGCGTCGAAGTCCTTGACCGGCTCGACCTCTCCGACGACGTAGCAGCCGTGCGGGAAGACCATGTCGAAGCCGACGGGGATGGGTCCTTGCAGAGCCATGATGGCACTCCTCTTACCGAGTGACCGGCACTTAACCTGTCAAGTGTTTTGAGAATACGTTTCGCAACTTGGTAGGTCAAGTAACGGAGTTAGCTATCGGGTGGAACCGTAAGCTTGCCGTGCTTCCCCGCCGATAGCCGGCGGCGAATACTAATGATCATGACGTCGGACAACACTGCACGGCGGGGCAGTACGGCACTGGGCGTACTCGGCGTCATCTGGTTCATCGGCACGCCACTCTCGGCCTACCTGGCATTTGTGTTCGGCTTCGCCCTGGCAGGCGCCGAGGCGAAGAACGCACAACTCGCCGAGGTCTTGGCGATCACCGCCCTGGGCCTGGGCTTGGGGACCCCAGTCGTCGGCCTGTTCATCGCCCTTGCACTCAACAACAAGGGAGGGATGTGGGCCTACGGCGTGATCGTTGCCGCGATCGGAACCTTGATCATCGTGATCGCGCCCAAGGACAGCGGCAGCCCGATCTATCGTGAAGACCTGCCCGTCTGTACGGCACCGCCGGACAAGGAGGCAGGGGTACCTGGCTGTTAACCGATCGGATAGGCGTCTTCCAGCTCGTGCCGATCAGCCGGGAGCAGCACTTCCACCACGGCCAGAGCCGTACCCGAGGCGTCCCGGACCGCGCCGTAGACCGCCAGGAGCGGCGTGTTCTTGGGCATGCCGAGTTGCTTGGCCTCAGCCGTGGCAGGCATGCGGGCGGTGATCTGTTCCACGATGTGATCGAACCGCACCCCCTTGCGGGACTGGAGGTGCTCGCGAAGGCCCTGCGGGAGCGATTCGGCGCTGGTCAGGTCGGTGCCCTCGGACAGCTCCAGCGGCACCCACACCGAGACGACCTCGGTGGGCTCGCCGTCCCGGCTGATCAGGCGCCGGCGCAAAAACGCCTTGCTCTTCGGGGCCAGGTTGAGCAAGGCGGCGATCCGGTTGGGTACGGCTACGGCCGCCGCTTCGATCACCTCACCGGCCGAGGCGGTCTCCGGGGCGGTCAGGTAGGCCTGTCCAGGGCGGGGCTGTTCGGCCGAGGCCATCGCCGGTCGGCCGCGCACGAACCGGCCCTTGCCCTGCTGGGAGTCGATCCACCCCTGCTCGCGTAGCACCCGTAGGGCGGCGACCACGGTGGGCCGGGAGACGCCGAACTCGTTGATGAGCTGGTTCTCACTGGGCAGCAGCGAGCCCGGAGGGTAGTCCCCCGACTCGATGCGCCGTTGCAGCGCCTGCACGAGCTGTGCGTACTTCGGCGGTACGGACTCTAGCGACATTACGACCGTCCATCACCCGACAGGTTGTTTTACCAAGTTAGAGCGTAACTTGGCTTTCCTCGCCTGTCACGCCACCGCCGACAGGCGGACCGGAGAAAGCAAGGGGCCCGGCAGGCAGACAGCGGGGGAAGGCGTGCGCTACGGGGGCGGGCTGCACGCGCCGACCTGTCTGCCTGCCTGCCTGCCTGCCTGCCTGCCGGGAGATGAAAGGCGCGACGGGGCAGGGGTAACGCTCCCCGGCCCCCTCCTGACCGGGGGCTCACCGCCCCGCCGCGCCCGTCTCAGAGACCGACGTAGTCGGCCAAGATCTGGGCCGCGCCCGGCACGTCGCTCACCGGGTGGCGTTTCTCGGCGGACTGCCAGGAGAAGTAGGCGCCGCCGTAGCCGACGAACACCCACACCGGCAGCCCCACCTGTGGACGGGGGATCATCAGCGCGGTGTCGTTGTCGCGCAGTTCCGCCCGGACTCCGAGCGGGAGCAGCGCATCGCGAAGGAGAATGAGGGCAAGGGCCTCGTTCTCCTGCCGTTGTTCGGACAGATGGGCCGCAGCAGTCTGCATGATCGGGTTCATCTGGCGTTCCTTTCGGCCCGGCCGCTTGCGAGGCAGTCGAGACATTGCTGTTCTCCGTGTGTCTCGTGGTCATCGCCGCTCTCGCCGAGGAGAAGGGCACGGCGCGAGCTGCGCAGCTTGGTTCCACGTCCCCGGCATGCAGGGCAGGGGCGTGTCTCGCTGGTCTCGTCTGGCCGGGTCACCGTCGCCATCTCCTCGTTTTGATCCGCGCTCCCTGCGGCGGAAGGCGGGCTGACGTACCGTGGTTGCTTGGTTGCAAGTCCACCGGCAATTCGCGAATGGCAGGACCCCCGCAAAGCCCCCCTTCTT
>NZ_NGFP01000333.1 GCF_002149035.1 Streptosporangium minutum | reverse complement strand
GGACGGTCAGGGTGCTGCCACCGCCGCCGCCGTGGCCGCCGCCGGGAGCTTCCAGGGTCTGGAGGTCGAGAAGAACCATGGGATTACCTCACTTCTTGGGGGTGTGAACGGGCTAGTGGCAGAGCAGGAGGCTGAGGTTGCTCGGCTTGTAGGACTCGCAGCCGAGAACGGTCAGGGTGCTGCCACCGCCGCCGCCGTGGCCGCCGCCGGGAGCTTCCAGGGTCTGGAGGTCGAGAAGAACCATGGGATTACCTCACTTCTTGGGGGTGTGAACGGGCTAGTGGCAGAGCAGGAGGCTGAGGTTGCTCGGCTTGTAGGACTCGCAGCCGAGAACGGTCAGCGTGCTGCCGCCACCGCCGCCGCCACCGCCGGTGGGGGCTTCCAGGGTCTGGAGGTCGAGAAGTACCATGTGCTTACACCTCCTTCAGTGGCTCGTGGGAGCGGAGCCGCTCGGCGGATTCATGCACAGGCAATGCCATGGTCAGGGCACCTGTGCCGCCGGGCGGCCCGGTAAAGGGGAGGAACACCGGCCGGTCGTGCAGCGCGGTGCTCATCGCGAACAGGACTCCGGCCGTGCCGGTCGCGAAGTCCATGGAGAGCCTGAGCAGTTGGTCGCCCGGGAAGGCCAGCCCGCCGCCGTAGGGCAGCGCATGCCAGCTCAGTCCGTGGATCTGCTCGGCCAGGTCGATGTCGGGATCGTGCGGCGCCGGTCCCAGGCCCGCGGCGAGAGCCGCGATCATGCCGCTCCGGCCGGTGAACAGCCCCGGCTGGACGAAGAAGCGGCCCTCGGTGACGCGCCGGCAGCCGCTGAGCGCGGCGCGGAAGTCGTCGTCGTCACGGTGGGCCAGGTAGCGGGAGAGGACCACGCCGATGCCCACGGAGCCCTCGTCCAGGTAGGGCAGCGTGCGCCAGCCCTGGCTGACCTGCAACGTGCCGTCCTCGCCCGAGACGCAGCGCCGCAGGTCCTGCCGGAGCGCCACGGCGGCCCGGTCGAGCAGCGAGGCGTCGCCGGTCCGCTCGTAGGCGTGCAGGAACAGCAGGGCGGGACCGGAGGAGCCGTACATCAGCCCCGCGCGGGGATTGGCCCCTCCGCTGGTCGCCGGCACGTCGTCGGGGCCGCCGAGCCTGTCGGCGCAGAGGTCGACGATCTGGAGCGCCAGGTCGGTGAACGCCTGCTCCCGTGTCGTCCCGCCCAGGTGGAGCAGGTTCAGCCCGACTCCGGCGAGCCCGCCGAACAGGCCCAGCTCCAGCGACTCCCACTTCTCCCGCAGGCACAGCTCGACCGTGTCGAGCGCGTCCTGGCGGTGTCCGAGCAGGTCCAGAACGTAGGCCACGCCGTGCAGGCCGTCGTAGAAGCCGATGCCCGTCCCCCGGACGGGTGCCAGCGCCTTCCTGCGCAGCCAGTCCTCGTGCTCGGGGAAGCGGCCCAGCCCGGCCGCCTCCAGCGCGTAGAGCACGCCCGCCGCGCCGTAGGCGAGGTTGACGCCCCCGCCGGCCTGGAACTGTGCCACGTCGCCGGGGAAGAGCCGGTCCTCCCGGCCCGGGGTGGCGCTCGCCATGATCGCCCGGCACATCGCCTCTCTGGCCCGCGGCCAGCCGTCCCGGTCCAGCCGGGGGATCGGCCGCGCCGTCACCGGCGCCGTCCCCATGATGGTCCGGACGGCCTCCTCGACCACCTCGGGCGGCACGGGGAAGGTCTCGGTGACGAGCCCGGCTAGATGGATGACCTTGGCCCGGTCGAGCGGCAGCATGATCGTGAGCTGGGGGGCGAACAGCCCCAGACAGAGGCAGGCCAGGGCGTAGACGTCGACGTCGACGCCCTGCCGGTCGGACGGCGCGCCGAAGGCCGGGTGGGCGAGGGCGGCCCGGCCGCGGTCCGCGGCGAGGGTCGCGACCTCGTAGTCGATCAGGACCAGCCGCCCCTCGCCGGTGAGGAGGATGTTGTTGGGGTGCAGGTCGCCGAAGACCACCCCCCGCCCGTGCAGGGACTCGACCGCCTGCCGCACCTTGGGGAGCACGTCGAGCACCCACTCGGTGTATCCGGCGATGGTGTCCTGGTCGCAGCCGGCCCGGGTCAGCGGATATCTCTGCACGAGGAGCCGCTGCAACGGATTGCCGTCGACGAACTCCTGGACCAGGAAGTGGTGATCGCCGAGCGTGAAGTAGTCGAGCAGCGCCGGCACCGCGTCCAGCCCGGCCAGGCGCTCCAGCATGTCCCGCTCGTGCGCCAGCCGCGTCACCGCGTCCCGGTCGGCGGCGTCGAGCCCGGCATGCGGGCGCGCCTCCTTCAGCACCACCCGTTCATCGGTGCGCAGGTCCCGGCCGAGATACACGCCCCCGCCGTTGGAGAACTGGATGACGCTCTCGATGGCGTACGGCAGGTCGTTGGTCGTGACCGCGTTGCGGGCGGCCAGGTGAGGCTCCAGGAACCCCGGAAGCGTCACCCAGGCCGGCAGGTGGAAGGCCGCTCCACGCGTGTCGGGGACCAGCCGTCCCTCGCCGTCCTCGACGGCGAGGACCAGCTCGCCGTTGCCGCCCAGGCAGCGCCGCGGCGTGAAGCCGCCGTACCGCACGTAGAGGGGGCCCTCGCCGTAGCGGAGGTCGCTGAGGATATAGGGGCCGCTGACGCCGCGGAGCAGCTCGTCGAGCTCCTTCAGCGTGAGTTCGAGCTGCCCCTCGTCCAGCGGGTAGATCGTCACGAGTTTGCCGCTGGACCCGCGGGCCGCCGCCTTGGAGTTCAGCATCGTCATGACCGGCCGGTTGCGCAGGAACTTGAACGCGATTCCGCGAGGCACGCAGTAGTCCCAGACGGCTTCCATCGCCCGCTCGGCGTCCTCCAGGCACGCCGAGACGTGGATCTTCCAGCCCTGTGCCGGCGTCCGGGTGGCGAGGGGCGCGTAGTGCATCCACGTGTCGGTCGCCTCGTGCTCCCAGCCGTCCGGGACATCCCGGGTGGCGAGTGCGAAATCGGGGTGATCTCCCCGGCGGCCGTCAAGGGTGTCGTAAAAGAGCCGGTCCGCGAGGCAATAAAGCTCATACTGGTCATTCACGGCAATCTCCCTGCTGTCTTCCAGAAGAGAGAATTACGGATAACCCGAGAAATCACCAGTTACAAACTCAACTACTCGTACGTGCGAACTTCACAGGTCTAATCATGAGCATGTGCGCCACCTGGGCTTTCGCATTGAAAATGAAACTTATTCGGAAAATTTTCGCGGCACTTCGGCGATCAGGGTGAACCAGCCGCCCTCGCCGGCGGTCGCGCGCACCGTGCCCCCGAGCCGGGCCGCCCGGTCGCGGAGATTGCCCAGGCCGTCGCCGGCGGACGGCAGGGGGGCCCGCCCGGGGGCGCCGTCGTTGGCGACGGTCAGCCGCAGCAGGCCGTCGCGCTCGGCCAGCTCGATCACGCAGGTCCTGACCGCGCTGTGCCGCAGCATGTTCGTGACGCCCTCGCGGACCACGGTCCCCAGCGTGGCGCTCACCTCCCGGGACAGCCCCGCTGCCTCCATCCGGACCGTGCAGGCGGCCCCGAAGCTCGTGAGGAGGGCCTGGGCGCGCATGCTCTCGCCGTGCAGGGACGGGTGCCGGTGCGCCTTGGAGACGTTGCGCACCGCGTGCGCGGCGTGCCGTACGGCCTGGAGCGCCTCGCCCAGATCCCCGCGCAGGCGCGCGTCGCCGGCCGCCCGCCGGTAGGCCAGCTCGCTCTTGATGGAGGCCAGCCACAGCCAGTGCCCCACGAGGTCGTGCACGTCGCGGGCGAACTCCTCGTGCGCGCGGGTGACGGCCCTCTCCTGCTCGGCGCGCAACCGTCTGATCCGCAGCGCCAGGGTGACGGTTACGCCCAGTGAGATCAGGACGATCCCGGCTATGGCGACATATAGCTGGGGTGGCATCGACCGACTCTCACTAGAAGGGCGGCATACCTGGACATAAACTCAAGAAATCGTTTAACTGTCAATGAAAAAGAACAATACTCTGCGGTAGAGGGGTGATCGCAAAGAATGGTGCCAACGTTCATCCATCAGTTCCTCCCAAGGGGACCACCGCCTTTAGGCGACGGGGGAATCGGGAGCGGGAGGGCCGTCAAGGCCCGAGCGTGCCCTGACCGGTCAGGTCTGCGCATGTGGGATCTCCGATCGTCGCACATTAGATGGGCGATGCTGTTATAACGATCGTATGACTCGTCAAGTGCGCACCTCTACCGGCGCGGCCTACGACCTCGGATACCACGTGGTGTGGTGCCCGAAGTACCGTCGCCCGGTTCTGGGCGGGCGGGTCAAGGACCGCCTTGAGGAGTTGATTCGCGCCAAGGCCGACGAGCACGGCTGGGAGATTGTGGCGCTGGAGGTGATGCCCGACCACGTGCACCTGTTCGTCAAGCCGCACCCGAAGAACTCCCCGTCGTACGTGGCCAACCAGTTCAAGGGCTTCACCTCCCACCACCTGCGTGCCGAGTTTCCGCACCTGCGCTCCCAACTGCCGACGCTGTGGTCACGGTCGTACTTCGTGGCCACGACCGGCGCGGTGTCCGCCGATACCGTGCAGCGCTACATCGAGACCCAATACGAGCGCGTCCCCAAGGGTGGGGGCGCTCGTGCGCAGGTCGTTTAAGTTTCTGCTGCGTCCCACCGCCCGCCAGGCCGCCGCGCTGACGGCGTGCCTGGAGGACCACCGCGCCCTGTACAACGCCGCGCTGGAGCATCGTCGCACCGCTTATGCCAAGGTGAAGGTGAGCGTCCGCTACGGCGAGCAGTCCGCCGACCTCAAGCACATCCGCGCCGACGACGCGGGCGGACAGGGCCGGTGGTCGTTCTCTTCCCAGCAGGCCACGCTGCGCCGCCTGGACAAGGCGTTCCGCGCGTTCTTCGACCGCCTCAAGGCCGGGCGCACGCCGGGCTTCCCCCGCTTCAAGGGCAAGAGGTGGTTCGACACCGTCGAATGGCCCAAAGATGGCGACGGCTGCCGGTGGGACTCCCAGCCCGAGCACCCGACCGCGACGTTCGTCCGCCTCCAGGGCGTCGGGCATGTCCGCGTCCACCAGCACCGCGCTGTGCGTGGCACCGTCAAGACGATCAGCGTGAAGCGGGAGGGTCGCCGCTGGTTCGTGGTGCTGTCGTGCGACGACGTTCCCGCCGAACCCCTGCCCACCACCGGCGCGGCGGCCGGGATCGACCTGGGGGTGGCGTCGCTGGTCACCACCTCCGACGGCGAGCACCTGGACAACCCGCGCCACCTTGCCGCCTCCGCCGACCGGCTGGCCGCTGCTCAGCGGGACCTGGCGCGTAAGAAGCGTGGCTCCAGGCGGCGACGTAAAGCGGCGGCGCGGGTCGCCGCCCTGCACGGCAAGGTCCGCCGTCAGCGCCTGGACGGCGCACACAAGGCCGCCCTGCGACTGGTCCGTGACTATGACGTCATCGCGCACGAGGACCTGCGGATTGCGAACATGACCCGCTCGGCGTCTGGCACGATCGAGGCGCCCGGCCGGAACGTCGCTCAGAAGTCCGGCCTCAACCGTTCGATTCTCGACGCGGGTTGGGGGGTGTTCCTGACGATCCTGTCGCACAAGGCTGAAAGCGCCGGTCGAGAGCTGGTCGCAGTGAACCCCGCCCATACCTCCCGCACGTGCGCCCGATGCGGGCACGTCGCGAAGGAGAACCGTGTCAGCCAAGCCGAGTTTCACTGCCAGCGGTGCGCACACGTCGCGCACGCCGACGTCAACGCGGCGATCAACATCTTGAGGGCAGGGCTTGCCCTTCGCGACGTCGCGCAAGCGGCTTAGCGAGAAGCCGCTCCCTTCAGGGAGCGGAGGAGTCACAACGTGTTGTTATAACCCGTCCCGCCGGGCGGGACCGCCGGCGCGGGTGGTCAGCCGGAGAGGGCGTCGCGCACGAGGGCGGCCCCTGCCGGGGCGGCGGCGGTCGTGCCTGCGACCGGACGGTGAGGAGTCTCGGCCGTCCGGCGGTCAGTCGAAGGCGAGGAGACCCGGCTCCGTCCGGCGGTCAGCGGAAGGCGAGCGTCGGTGAGGCGGTGAGGGGTCGCGGCCGTCCGGCGGTCAGTTGAAGGCGAGCGGCAACGGGACCAGCAGGTAGGCCCCGCCGAGCAGGGCGGCCCCCGCCACCAGCAGGAACAGCAGCACCCAGAACCCGCCGGGCAGGAAGGTCAGCCGGGCGAGCTGGTCGGCGTCGGAACCCGGGGCGTGGCCGTGCCGCCGCTTGCGCTGCAGCTCCACGATCGGCCGGACACCGCCGAACAGCAGGAACCAGACGGCAAGGTAGGCGAGGACGGCGTCCACGTCGGGCGGGGCGTACCAGGTGAGGGCGGCTGTCGCCCCTCCGGTGGCCACCAGGCTGACCACGCCGAACAGGTTGCGGATCAGCAGCAGCATGCAGAACAGCAGCGCGATCACGACGGTGATCAGGATCGCCACGTAGCCGGCGGAGGTCAGCCACGCCCCGCCGAGCCCCAGCAGGGACGGGGCGACGTATCCGGCGGCGGCGGTCAGGATCATCCCCGGACCGGTGGGCCTGCCCCGGGTCAGGGTGACACCTGAGGTGTCGGAGTGCAGCCGGATGCCCTGCAGCTTGCGCCGGGTGAGCAGCGCCGCCAGCGCGTGCCCGCCCTCGTGCGCGATCGTGATCAGGCCCCGGGACAGCTGCCACGACGCGGACCACGTCACCACGGCCAGCGCCGCCAGCGCGGCCAGCAGCACGATCCACAGGGGCGGCCCCACCTGGGGCGTGGTCAGAGTCACCCAGACCTCGGACAACGATCACTTCTCCTTCACGGCGTCGGAGCAAAGCGTCCCATGACATCCGGTGTGCTGGCGATAAAGTCGTGGATGTGCAGAGCATCATTCCAGAGCCGGCCGACGCCGACGTCCCCGCCTGGTGGCGGGGCCTGGGCCTGTCGGGTCTGGCGGACGTGCACGTCCACTTCCTGCCCGAGCGCATGGAGCGCCGGGTCTGGCACCACTTCGAGAACGGCGGCCCGCTGATGGGGGCGGGGTGGCCGATCCACTACCGGGTGCCCGTGGAGGAGCGGGTCGCGCGCCTGGGAGAGCTCGGGGTGAGGGCGTTCTCCGCCCTGGCGTACGCGCACCGGCCCGGCATGGCGGCCGACCTCAACGCCTGGACCCTCGACTTCGCCCGGCGTACCCCCGGATGCCTCCCCTCGGCCACCTTCTACCCCGAACCCGGGGTCCTCGACTACGTGCGGGACGTCCTCGACCGGGGAGCGCGCATCTTCAAGGTCCATCTGCAGGTGGGCGACTTCGACCCCAGGCTCAAGGAGATCGACGAGGTGTGGGGGCTGCTGGCCGAGCGGGGCGTCCCCGTCGTGGTCCACGCCAGCTCGATCCCCCTGCCCGGCCGCTGCACCGGCCCGGTGCCGATCGCCGGGGTGCTGGCCCGCCATCCCCGGCTGGCCGTGGTCGTCGCGCACCTCGGCATGCCCGAGTACGAGGAGTTCTTCGGGATGGCGGAGACCTTCGCGAACGTACGGCTCGACACCACGATGACCTTCACCGACTTCGCCGAGCGCCGCATGCCGTTCCCCGCCCGCCTCGGGCCGCGGCTGCGTGACCTCGGCCTGGCGGGTAAGGTCCTGCTCGGCAGCGACTTCCCGAACATCCCCCACCCCTACGCACACCAGATCCACGCGCTGGACCGTCTCGGCCTCGGCGACGACTGGCTGCGGGCGGTGTGCTGGGACAGCGCCGCCGATCTGCTTGGTCTTTCTCCCGACGACACTCGGTCGCCGGGAGAACGATGATCGGGGGACCCGCGTGAACGACCAGAACGCCGCGCTCATCAGGACTTTCTACGACGCCTTCGGACGCTGTGACACCGACGCGATGGAGCGCTGCTACCACCCCGAGGTCACGTTCGGTGACCCCGTCTTCCAGGAGCTGGAGGGCCGCGACAGGGTCATGGGCATGTGGCGGATGCTGCTCGGCCGCAACCGTGACATCGGGGTGGCCGTCCGGGACGTCAATGCGCGCGACCACGACGGCGCGGCGCACTGGACAGCCCGTTACACCTTCGGCAGGACGGGCAGAGAGGTCGTCAACGAGATCGACGCTCTGTTCCGGTTCGAGGGCGGCCTGATCATCCGGCACCACGACGAGTTCGACTTCAAGCACTGGTCCAAGATGGCCCTGGGCCGGCCGGTGGGGCTCTTCTTCGGCTGGACCCCGATGTTCCGGGCGACGATCCGGGGTAGGGCGATGCGGTCGCTGGAGGAGTTCATCGAAACTCCTTGAGTGTGGAGACCCCGGGCTTCAGTCCTGGGGAGGAAGCGCGGTACGGTGTCGCACGGTGTTTCTCGAAAGCGCGGGCATGGTTAACCGGGCTCGCAATATCGTGTGGGGCGTGGCGCGGATCGTGAAGCGGGCGTTCAAGTTCCGCTTCTACCCGACCCCCGGGCAGGCCGAAGAGCTTGCCCGGACGTTCGGCTGCGCCCGCCTGGTCTACAACAAGGCGTTGGAGGAGAGGACCCGCGCCTACACCCTTGAAGGCCGGAAGGTCTCCTACGTGCAGTCGTCGGCGGCGCTGACGGAATGGAAGCGCACCGAGGAGCTGGCGTTCCTGAACGAGGTGTCGTCGGTGCCGTTGCAGCAGGCGCTCAGGCACCTGCAGGCAGCGTTCGCGAACTTCTTCGCCAAACGGGCGAAGTATCCGACGTTCAAA
>NZ_NGFP01000332.1 GCF_002149035.1 Streptosporangium minutum | reverse complement strand
CTTACCCCGCACCCTCCCCTTCCCCTCGACGCGCGGTGCTACCTGGGGACGCCGCTGTGGTCGTGGTCGTGCCCGAGGCCGCCGCCGCCGGTCCCCGGCCGGGTGGGGCCGGGGGCGGCGGCCTCGGGCAGGGTGCGGCTGTGGGCGTAGACGAACGCCGCCGTCGCGATCGCGCCGGTGTTCACCTCGAGAGCCTCGTCGTCGATGTTGGCGAGGGTGTCGCACGCCTGGTGGTAGCACTTGTCGTAGGCGACCCCCGCCTCGCCGCCGAACTTGGCGGCCTCGTCGGCGGTCTTGATGCCCTCGGCGCCGGTGAACAGCCCTCCCGCGGGGATGCCGACCCCGATGAAGGGGCCGTAGTCCGAACGTCCGGTGAAGTCGGTGCCGGTGTACGGCTTGCCGATCGTCGTGAAGTACGACTCGAAGAACTGCTCGATCTCGTCCGAGCCCGCGGGGCCCGCCGGAGCGCCGGTCGCGTCCGAGTCGTCGCCGTCGTAGATCCCGAACACGTGGTTCGGCGAGGCGATCATGTCGAAGTTCAGGTACAGCTTGATCTTCGCCCTCTCCTCGGCGGAGAGACCGGCCACGTAGTGCGCGGAACCGAGCAGCCCCAGCTCCTCGGCGCCCCAGAAGGCGAAGCGGAGCCTGTTCCTGGTGGGCAGGGCGCCCGCCTTCAGCGCCGTCTCCAGGATGCCCGCGCTGCCGGAGCCGTTGTCGTTGATGCCCGGCCCCTCGACGACGCTGTCCAGGTGGGAACCGAGCATGACGACCTTGTCCGGGTCCCCCCGACGGCTCTCGGCCAGGACGTTGCGCGTCTTGCGGTGCGGGTCGCTCTCGGTGTCGGCGGTGAGCGTCACCGTCGTTCCGGCGGCGGCCAGCTCGTCGCCGACGGCGAAGGTGGTGCTGACGACCGGGATGTTCGTGGTGGGGGTGCCGAGCGTGCCGGTCAGCAGGATCCGGCGGTCGTCGGCGCCCTCACCCGGCTGCCCCTCGTTGAAGATGATCACACCGGAGGCTCCGGCCGCCTGGGCCAGCTCGGCCTTGAGGTGGAAGTTGCAGGTACCGCGCTGGATCAGCGCGATGTTGCCGGGGATGAACCCGGCGAAGTCGCTCGCCTCGCAGCCCGAGGTGGAGCTGGGCTCCGGGCTCGGCGGCAGGACCAGGTCCACCCCCTGCACGGTGCCCGTCGCCTTCCCGGAACCGGAGTACGTCATGGTCCTGAAATCCGTGTTGCGGACATAGGTCTTCGCGCCGGGCGAGACACGGTCGAGCACGGTCCGGGTGACCTCGCGGAAGAACGGGAACTCGAACTCCTGCAAGGTGACCTTGTATCCCGCGTCCCGCAGCTTGTCCGCCACATAGGTGGCCGAGGCCTCGTGACCCGGGGTGCCCGCGGCGCGAGTGCCGCCGTTGGCGTCGGCGATCTGCTGGAACCTCTCCACGTGCCGCTTGACGGCCGGGGCCTTGACCGACTGTCTGAACGCCTGCGGGTCGGGTCCGGCGGCGGCGGAGGCCGGGACGACGGAGACGACGGGCAGAACCATGGCCGAAGCCGCGGTGATCGCGGTCAGCAGACTCCTGTGAGCGCGTGCGCGCATGCAAACTCCTCTGGCACCGGCAAGAGCGGGGCAGGAAATCCCCCATGATCGCGATGGGACGGACGGTAGGATTAATCGCGATCTTTAACGACCGTCTCCACATTTGTTGTCGAGCGGAGTCGAATCAGCGTTCCGGACGTTCTCCGGCCCTACTTGACGGTAGTCGTGTCATGGGCATAAGTGCGCGCAGGCGTATCCGATGTCGTCCCCCGGAAGCCGGCGGCCGCCGGGGAGTGGCTATGGTCGGGTACGGGAAAACCACGGTGGCGAACGGGCTGCAGCGCATGATGATCAGCTTTTCAGGACGTCGCCCGCCCCGGCCATCATCGCCGCAGGTCCCAAAGTCAATTCTCGATCTCGGATAGGTAGGCGATGTTCGCCAGGTCAGTCTCGTCAGAGCTGGTGCTCCCCGAGAACCAGGCGTCCAGGATCTCCTCCAGCAGAGGCGCCGACGTCAGCCGGAGGCTGAGGGCCAGCACGTTGGCGTCGTTCCAGCGCCTGGCCCCGGCCGCCGTCGCCGCGTCCACGCACAGGGCAGCCCGGACCCCCGCCACCTTGTTCGCCGCGATCGACGCCCCGGTCCCCGTCCAGCAGCACACGACCGCCTGGTCCGCCGCGCCCGAGGCGACATCCTCGGCGGCCCGGGAACAGCACCACGCCCAGTCGGCACGCTCATCGGCCATGGCGCCATGGACGATCACGGTGTGCCCTCTTTTCCGGATCTCAGGCATCAGGATGGGAGCTATACCGTCGAGACTGTCGGAGGCTAGTGAGATACGCATGCCTCCGATTGTGGACACTGGAAGAGAAGATCGGTGACGCACCTGTAATGCGGAACGTGCAGAATCGCTGGCGGTGACGAAAATCAGAGAACGCGGCAAAGCTGCGCCCGTTGACGACATGGGGTCGTCGACGGGCGACGATTCCGTCGTGCTCGTCGTCGAGCCACTGCTCCCCCAGCGGATCCGGCGCCCCTCCGACCTTCTGCGCTTCCTGGCCACCCTGGTGGCGCTGGCGGCCGTGGTGCTGCTCGCGCTCGTCGCGCAGAAGACACTGAACGGCCTCGAAAGCGACGTCATCGACGGCACGAGACGGGCGCCGTTCCTGCTCAGCGGCCTGGTCGGGGTGCTGAGCGGGGCGGCCATGCTGGGCGTCCCCGCCGCCTACGCCATCGAGCGGGTGCTCCACCGAGACGGTCTCCGGGTGGCCGAGGGACTGTTCGCGGCCATCACCGGAATGGTGCTGTCCTTCGCGCTCGGCGAGTGGCTGCTCAACGCCGGCCCCGACGACCTGCGAATCCTGCTGACCGGCGACCGCACCGGGGTCGAACCCCTCAACACGCTGCTCACCTCGGTCATCGCCTACGTCACCGCGGTGCGGATATCCCGCCGGCCCACCTGGCGGGCGGCCCTGTGGAGCGCGGTCGCGCTCAACGCGATCGCCCTCTTCGCCGCCACGGCCGCCACCATCCTCGGCATCGTCGTCTCCATCCTGGTCGGCCTGGCCGTCGGCTACGCCACCCTGTACGGCGTGGGCAGCCCCAACACCCGACCGCCGGGCAGCGCGGTCGTCGCGGCGGTCGCCAAGCTCGGCTTCGTCCCGGTCAGGGCCCGCAGGCTCGACGACGACCACCAGAGCAGCCGGCGATACGCCATCGGCCTCAAGGACGGCAGCCGCCTCGACGTCACCGTCCTCGACCGCGACCGCCAGGTCGCCGGACTCCTCTACCGCCTCTGGCGGCGGATCCGGCTCAACTCCGAGACCCGGCGCCGGGCCATCCGCTCCCTCCGCGCCGAGCTGGAGCGCGAAGCCCTGATGGCATACGCCGCGCAGGCCGCCGGAGCCAGCACACCCCGCCTCGTCGGCACCAGCGAGATCGGCACCGAGGCCGCGCTGCTCGCCTACGAGCACACCCCCACCCGCGCCCTCGACGACATCCCCGACGAGGAGATCGACGACAACCTGCTCGCCCAGATCTGGGAGCAGGTCCTGCTCCTGCAGGTCCAGCGGCTCGCGCACCGGCGCCTGACCGGCGACAGCATCCACGTCGACGACGAGGGCCGCGTCATCCTCATGGACGCCCGCAGCGGTGAGATCGCCGCCGGCGACCTCCTGCTCCGCCTCGACATCGCCCAGCTGCTCACCTATCTCAGCCTCCGCGTCGGAGCCGAGCGCGCGGTCCGCGCGGCCGCGTCCGTCGCTGGCCCGAACACGCTGGCCGGCGCACTCCCGCTGCTCCAGCGGATCGCGCTCACCCGCGAGACCAGGGCCGCGCTCAACAAGGACAAGGAACTGCTGACCGCGATCCGCGAGCAGATCGTCGAGCTGGAGCCCAAAGTCGAGGTCGAGGAGGTCCGTCTGGAGCGCTTCCGCCCGCGGACCCTCATCACCATCATCGCCAGCGCCTTCGCCGCCTACTTCCTGGTCTACTACATCACCCAGATCAACCTGAACATGATCAGTTCGGCCAAGTGGAGCTGGACCGGCGTCGCGCTGATCGCCTCGGCGATGAGCTACGTCGCGGCCGCGCTGATGCTCAGGGGCTTCGTGCCGGAGAAGCTCCCGCTGGGCCGTACCGTGCTCGTCCAGTTCGCCGGGTCGTTCGTGAAGCTGGTCGCCCCGGCCGCGGTCAGCGGTGTCGCCATCAACACCCGCTACCTGCAGAAACGCGGCATCCCCCCGGGGCAGGCGGTGGCCAGCGTGGGCGCCTCCCAGCTCATCGGCCTGGGCTTCCACATCATGCTGCTGCTGCTGTTCGCCTACATCACCGGCTCCAGCGCGGCCACGTCCTTCACGCCGTCGCGCACGCTGGTGTTCATCGTGCTGGCCGTGGCCGTGCTGATGCTGGTCGCCGTGTCCATCCCCCGCCTGCGCCGGGTGATCACCGCGCGCATCCGGTCGCTGTTCTCCGGGGTCATCCCGCGCCTGCTGGACGTGCTCCAGTCGCCCCGCAAGATCATCGAGGGATTCAGCGGCACCCTGCTGCTGACCGTCTTCTTCGTGGCCTGCCTCGACGCCAGCGTCCGCGCCTTCGGCGGCTCCCTCAGCTTCGCCGCCGTGGCCATCGTCTTCCTGGCGGGCAACGCCATCGGCTCCGCCGCCCCGACCCCCGGCGGTCTCGGCGCGGTCGAGTTCTCCCTCACGGCCGGCCTGACCCTCTCGGGCCTCTCTCCCGAGGTCGCCACCTCGGCCGTGCTGCTGTTCCGGCTGCTCACCTTCTGGCTGCCGGTCCTGCCCGGTTGGGCCTCGTTCGCCTACCTGCAGCGACACGAGGCCCTTTGAGGGATCAGGCCTCGCTGGAACCGGACCAGAGGTTGACGCCCGCCTCGACCGCGTCCTTGTCGATCGCCTCAAGCTCCTCGTCGGTGAAGGACAGGCCGCCCACCGCCCCGAGGCTGTCCTCCAGCTGCCGGACGCTGCTCGCGCCGATCAGCACCGAGGTGACCCGCCTGTCGCGCAGCGCCCACGCCAGCGCCATCTGGGCGAGGGACTGACCGCGCCGCCGCGCGATCTCGTTGAGCGTGCGGACGTGCCGCATGCTCTCCTCAGTGAGCATCTCCGGGGTGAGGAAGTGCCCCAGCGAGGCCCTCGACCCCTCGGGGACGCCGTCGAGGTAGCGGTCGGTCAGCATCCCCTGCGCCAGCGGCGAGAACGCGATGCAGCCCACGCCCTCCTCCTCCAGGACGTCGAGCAGGCCGCCCTCGATCCACCGGTTCAGCATCGAGTACGACGGCTGGTGGATCAGCAGCGGCGTGCCCATCTCGCGCAGGATCCGGGCGGCCTCGGCGGTGTGCTCCGGCGAGTAGGACGAGATGCCCGCGTAGAGCGCCCTGCCCGACCGGACCGCGTGGTCCAGCGCGCCCATCGTCTCCTCCAGCGGCGTGTCCGGGTCGAACCGGTGGCTGTAGAAGATGTCGATGTAGTCCAGCCCCATCCGCTTCAGCGACTGGTCGAGGCTGGACAGCAGGTACTTCCGCGACCCCCACTCGCCGTACGGCCCGGGCCACATGTCGTATCCGGCCTTGGTGGAGATGACCAGCTCGTCGCGGTATCTCGCGAAGTCCTCCCGGAAGTGCCGGCCGAAGTTGGTCTCCGCCGAGCCGTACGGCGGGCCGTAGTTGTTGGCCAGGTCGAAGTGGGTCACGCCCAGGTCGAAGGCCCTCCTGAGGATGGACCGCTGGGTGTCGAAGGGCCTGTCGTCGCCGAAGTTGTGCCAGAGCCCCAGGGAGACCGCCGGGAGCTTCAGCCCGCTCTTCCCGACCCTGTTGTACGGCTGGAGGCCGTCGTATCTGCCGTCTGCCGCGATGTAGGTCACGGGCTCACCTTGGCCGTGTCGAGGATCCAGGAGAGGGTGAGGGCCTCCTCGCGCCAGGCGTCGTACCTGCCGCTGCGCCCCCCGTGCCCGGCGCCCATCTCCGTCTTGAGGAGGAAGGGGCCGCCCTCCGCGACGTCGCGGAGCTTCGCGATCCACTTGGCGGGCTCGTGGTAGAAGACACGGGTGTCGTTGAGGCTGGTGATGGCGAGGATCGGCGGGTAGACCCGGTCGTCCACGTTCTCGTAGGGCGAGTAGGACTTCATGTACTCGTACACGTCGGCGTTGTGCAGCGGGTCGCCCCACTCGTCCCACTCGATGACGGTCAGCGGCAGCGACGGATCGAGGATCGTGTTCAGCGCGTCCACGAACGGCACCTCGGCGACCACGCCCGCGAAGGTCTCCGGCGAGAGGTTGGTGACCGCGCCCATCAGCAGGCCGCCGGCCGAACCGCCCCTGGCGATGATCGCGCTCGACCAGTTCGCCGCCTTGAGGTGCTCGGCGACCGCCACGAAGTCGGTGAAGGTGTTCTTCTTCTTCTGGAACTTGCCGTCCTCGTACCAGCGGCGCCCCATCTCACCGCCGCCCCTGACGTGCGCGATGGCGAAGACGAAGCCCCTGTCGAGCAGGCTCAGCCGGGCCACCGAGAACGACGGGTCGATCGAGATCTCGTAGCTGCCGTAGCCGTACAGCACGGTGGGCGCGGGCCGTTCGGTGCCCTTCCTGGCCACGATCGAGATGGGGATCCGGGTGCCGTCGGAGGCGGTGGCCCACTCGCGGAACTGCTCGTAGTCGGCCGGGTCGTAGCCGCCGAGCACGACCTTCTGCTTCAGCAGGATCAGCTCGCGCGCCTGCAGGTCGTAGTCGTAGACCGACGGCGGGGTGATCATGCTGGTGTAGCCGAGGCGGAGCCGTTCGGTGGCGAACTCCGGGTTGCCCGCGGGCGAGACGTCGTAGATCGGCTCGGGGAAGGAGATCTCGTACGCGGAGCCGAGACGCTCGCTCCGGTCCGTCCCGGCGTCCCGGGGCAGGATGCGGATGCCGGTGAGGCCGTCACGGCGGAAGTGCACGACGGTGTGGCTCAGGAAGGCGTCGACGTCGAGCAGCCGGGTGTCCTCGCGGTGCTCGATCAGCGGGGTCCAGTCACCCGGGGCGTCGAGCGGCGCGGTGGCCAGCTCGAAGTTCTCCGCGTTCTGGTTGTGCAGGACCAGGAAGTGGTCGCCGGCGTGGTCGATGCCGTACTCGACGCCGGTCTCGCGCGGCCGGACGAGACGGAACTCACCCGTCGGGTCGTCCGCCTCAAGGATGCGGACCTCACTGGTGATCTTGCTTCCGGCGGAGAGCACGAGGTAGCGCTCGCTCCGGCTGAGCCCGATGCCGATCCAGAACCGCTCGTCGCCCTCCTCGTGGACGAGCACGTCCTCCTCGGCCGAGGTGCCGATCGTGTGCCGGTGGACCCGGTTGGGCCGCCAGGCCTCGTCGACCGTCGTGTAGAAGAAGGCGGTGCCGTCGGCCGACCACGCCCCGCCGTAGAAGATGCCGGGGATCTCGTCGGGGAGGGTCTCTCCCGTGGCGAGGTCCTTCACCTTCAGGGTGAAGCGCTCGTCGCCGGTGAAGTTGACGGAGTAGGCCAGCAGATCGCCGGCGGGGCTGACCGTGCTGGTGCCGATGGAGAAGAAGCCGCTCTCCCCGGCCAGCTCGTTCCCGTCGAGCAGGATCTGCTCACCGGGGAGCGACTCGCCCGCCTTCAGCTCCGGGGGAGTCTCGCCGTCGGCGGCCACCCTGCACTGGATGCCGTACTGCTTGCCCTCCTCGGTCCGGGAGTAGTACCACCAGCCGTTCTTGCGGGTGGGGACCGAGAGGTCCGTCTCCAGGGTCCGGTTCTTGATCTCCTGGAAGATCGTTTCCTGCAGAGGCCTGAGGTGGGACGTGGCCTGCTGCGTGTAGGCGTTCTCCGCCTCCAGATATGCGACCGTCTCGGGGTCGTCCTTGACCGTCAGCCACGCGTAGTCATCGACCACGGTGTCCCCGTGGTGCACGCGCTCGCTGGGAACCTTCTTCGCCGTAGGCGGCGTCTGGCTGCTCACCCCGTCGAGTCTATGTTTCCCGCCGGGTCCGGCCCGGCCCGGAACACCTCGGCGGGCTTCGTCGTTCCGTCCCGAGCGGTCTTCGAGGACTGCTAATCTTTCGATGTCGGCAAGGTCCGGCGCAAACCACTCCAATCACTCTGGTGACTTCGGTGTGGCTTGCTCCGTGTTTGTCGGTAATCCCTTGAAACCAACGGTTCCAAAGATCGGTTCGCAGAGCCGCTCAGAGGCTGGTAAGTTTGAGGGGTTGCCCCGGAGACGAGGCGGTCGGAATTCCGGTAAGACCAGCTAGATCAAGTCAAGTGGCTCCGAACGGGCCGGTTTGACACGAAAAAGCGGGCCTGAAAGAATAAAGACACAACGGAACGAACGAAACGCCCCGGACGCCGGGCCAGTTGGCCGGGAAGATGGAGAACGCGTCCGTTTCTTGAGAACTCAACAGTGTGTTAAAAGCCAGTGCATGAAGCACAACCCCGTCCAACCCATCTCGGTGGGGGACGGATTCCTTTGGTTGATACATCCGACGCGAGTCGGGTGCTTTCAGTCGGGAAAACCTTTCAAACATTGTTTGGAGAGTTTGATCCTGGCTCAGGACGAACGCTGGCGGCGTGCTTAACACATGCAAGTCGAGCGGAAAGGCCCTTCGGGGTACTCGAGCGGCGAACGGGTGAGTAACACGTGAGTAACCTGCCCCCGACTCTGGGATAA
>NZ_NGFP01000331.1 GCF_002149035.1 Streptosporangium minutum | reverse complement strand
CGCCCAGACCGTCATGTACCACCCGCAGGTCCCCCCCACCCGCCACGCCGACTTCTACCGCCTCAACGCCCGCAACCGCGTCTGGCTGGCCCGCCGCAACCTGCCCTGGCCCCTGGCCGCGCTCTACCTCCTCAACTGGATCGCCCTCACCCTGATCCGCGAACGCTCCGGCACCGCCCTGCGCGCCTGGTTCAAGGGCTTCACCGAAGGCCTCCGCGAGCCCGCGGGAGAACGCCGTCCCATGGGCTGGAAGACCGCCTGGCGCATGCTCCGCCTGGGCCGTCCGCCGATCGTCTGACCCCGTGGTGGACGTCTACACCCTCGGCGAGGCCTTCGCCGTCGTCACCAGTGGCCGGATCCGTCACGAGCACGAAGCCAGGCTGGACGTGGCCGGAGCCGAGCTCACCGTCGCGGTCGGGCTGGCCAGGCTCGGGCACACGGCCGCCTGGCTGGGCAAGGTGGGGGGCGACGAGATCGGCGCCCGGATCCTCACTGCCCTGCGCGGTGAGGGCGTGGACGTCTCGGACGCGCGGGTGGACGACGCCTCCCCCACCGGGCTGCTGCTGAAGGAGTCCAGGCTCGGGCAGGCGGCCAGGGTCACCTACTACCGGACGGGGACCCGGCTCACGCTGGGCAACGTCCCCGTCGACCGGATCGCGGCCTCCCGGGTCCTGCACGTCAGCGGGATCGCCGCCGCGCTGGGCGCGCGCGACGCCGTGCACGCCGCCGTGCGGGCCGCGCGGACCGCGGGGGTCACCGTCTCGGTGGCCGTCAACTACCGCGACCAGCTCTGGCCGGACCTCCGGGAGGCCGAGGAGATCCTCAGCGCGCTGGCCTGCTCGGCTGACGTGCTGTTCGTCCGGCAGAGCGAGCTGGACCTGGTCAAGCCCGCCCTCAGCGGGGATCGGGAGGTCATCGTGATCCGGGGCGCCCGGGGGGCGAGCGTCCGGGTGGACGGCGTCCGCCACGACGCCCCGAGCCTCGGCACGCCCGTGGTCGACCCCACCGGTTCGGGAGACGCCTTCGCGGCCGGCTACCTCAGCGCGCTGCTGGAGCGGTCGCATCCCGCCGACCGGCTGCGCCGGGGCGCCCTGCTGGCGGCTTTCGCGGTGTCCAGCACCAGCGAGTGGCAGGGGCTGCCCACCCGCGCCGAACTGCCGCTGCTGGAGTCCGACGTCTGAGCGGCGCCGCCCACGGCCCGCTCGCCGGGATCGGCGCCTGACCTGTGCCGCCTGAGGTGCGGAACCCGGCGCGCCGCGGCCCGCTTCTCCGGAGTCCGGCCGCCTAGAGCTCCTTCGCCTCGCCGAAGGCCATGGTGAGGTGGGAGACCGTGCTGGTCATCAGGGCGAGTTTGGGCAGGCCGAGCTCGCTCAGCTCCTTGGCGACGGGGTGGTTGCCCAGGCGGATCAACGCCCCGCCGGGGCGCATGCGGACCCCGTGGGGGGACATCGACCAGGGGATGCGGCGGGTGACGCCGTCCAGGTGGCTGTAGGCGTCGACGGGGGCCATCGTGCCGCCCGCGGGCACCGGGGCGCCGGGCTTGACCAGCAGGTCCAGCACCAGGCGGCCGTCCTTGCGCAGGATGCACCGCTTGTAGGGGGAGCTCAGGCGGAGGTCGATGTCGGCCAGCTCCTTCGGGAAGCCCCAGATCGTGCGGCCCGCCTCCAGGGTGAAGCCCTGGTCGACGGGGAGCCAGTGGATGAACGCCCCGGCCCCGGACCTGCGCAGCTCGGACAGGCCGGCGCGCAGCCCCCGGGGCGGCGGTGGGCCTTCGCCGGGCGGGCGGATCAGGAAGGCCACGCCGAACTCCCGGTAGGCGTCCAGGTCGCCGTCGGCGTAGTCGACGAACACCAGCGTGCACAGGGCCTTGCCGGGCAGCACCTCGGCGACGTCCAGCCCCGAGTAGGCGATCACCGCCCGGGCTGCGTCCGCCCGGACCAGGTAGGAGGCGCTGCAGACGGAGGCGTCCCGAATCCGCACCGGCATGGCGATCTCGCGGCCCTGGATCAGATGGCGTGCCATGCCTCCAGTACACCAATCTCCGGCCCGGACGTCACTGGTCTGTCCGCCCATTCCTCCAGCAGCCCCACGAACTCGCCCGCGTGCGCGGGCCAGTCGTAGTGGCGCAGGGCCTCCTCGTAGCCGCGCGCGCCCATCGCCGCGGCTCCCTCAGGATCGTCCCGCAGCGCCAGTACGGCGCGCAGCGCCGCGTCCACGTCCCCGAAGGGCGTGACGACCCCGTAGCCGGCCCGGCCGACCAGGGAGGCGGCGGCCGGGAGCGGCGTGGTGACCACCGGGAGCCCGCGGGACATGTACTCGGCGATCTTGGCCGGCATCGACCGCCGGTAGGCGGGCACGTCGTGCAGGAGTGACAGCCCGGCGATCGCCCCTTCGGCCATCCGCAGCGCGTGCCGGTTGGGCACGTAGCCGTACCAGTCGAGCAGGCCCTGCCGCTGCGCGTCCCTCAGCATGGGCCTGATCTCGGCGTCGGCGGCGCCCACCAGGTCCATCCTGATCCCGTGGGGGATCAGCCGCCGGGCCAGCTCGACCAGCTCCGCCGCGCCCCTGGCCCGGGACAGCCGACCCACGTAGACCACCCGGTTCCGGCCGGGTGGCGGAGGCTGCCGACGGGGCACGTAGGTGGTGTTGGGCACCACCGGGTGGGACCCGGAGAACCGCTCCCGGTGGGACTCCTCGGCCAGGACGAGGTGCAGCCGGTCCTCCGCGCGGGCCTCGACCCGGCGGATCAGCGCCGGCAGGGTCCGGCGCAGGAGCTCTGGGAGATCCGTTTCGGCCTCCAGGACGGCGGCCGTGTCCTCGTGGACGTCCCAGACGGTCACGGGGCGGCGCCTGGGCAGCCGGAGAAGCAGCTCGATGTCATGGACGATCAGAAGGTCGGCGCCCTCGGCTCCGCGCTTCAGAGCCCCCCGGGCGGCCTTCAGGGCACGTCTGCGCCGACCGCCCAGCGCGCGGGGGACGTCGACGGCCCGGATCCGGGGATCGGGCGTGACGTTGCAGTCGGTGAAGGGCGCGACATAAGTGATCTCGTGCCCCGCGTCGAGGAGCGCCCGGATCTGCCGATGCATGATCCGGGCGTCTTCGGGGTGATGGACAATCGTCCCGACACATACCCGCATATCCCGATGCTGAGTGTCGGTTCCGTCATCACCGGATGTGTTGGGTTAATTACCGAGGAACTGCCGCTGAACTCTCCTTGCGGGCCGGCTCCGCCTGCTTGCCGGGGGAGTCCGCCGACGGGCGGCGGTAGAGCCAGACCAGGCGGGGTTCCAGCAGCCACTTGAAGAGCGTGCGCGTCTCCGGCAGGCACAGGACGATGGCCAGCGCCAGGGAGCTGGACATGATCGCCAGCACGCCCAGCGGGCCGTACAGCCAGGGGAAGCTCAGCCACCCCTGGTCCTTGGCGATGAGCACCACGACGCCGTGGAGCAGGTAGGCGTAGAGCGTGCGGGTGCCGAGGTCGGAGAACCAGGTCTCGCGCCGGGGCACCAGGGCCAGCAGCGCGACCGACATGGCCAGCGCCGCGACCAGCATCGCGCCGCGCACGCCGAGCCCGAGCCACCAGCTCGTGTCCATCGACTTGATGCTGTAGCGGAAGTAGATCGGCTTGAGGTTGACGTGCGGGGCGATGAAGACCGCGACCGCGACGCCCCCGGCGACCGTGATCCCGGCCAGAATCCTGACCCAGACCGGCTTGAGCAGGTCGAAGTGCTCGGGCTTGAGCACCAGGCCGAGCACGTAGAAGGGGAGCAGGCCGAAGAAGCGGTCGATGCTGAAGTCGCCGGAGATCTCCGAGAAGCCGGCCACCATGTAGATGATCACCGCGACCAGCAGCGGCTGCCGCATCCGGTTCCAGATGGGCGTGGAGATCCGCCAGAGCACCAGGGCCAGCAGGTACCAGTTCAGCCAGGCCGGGTCGATGATCGTCAGGGTCCATTTCTGGCCCAGCCCGTAGCGGAGCAGCGCGTAGCCGATCTCCACGACCACGTAGGGCACCAGCATGGTGTCGACCAGCTTGTTGATCTTGGCGTTGGAGTTCCAGAAGTTCCGGCCGAGATAACCGCTGATCAGTACGAACGCCGGCATGTGGAAGGTGTAGATGAACAGGTAGGCCGACTTGGCCGAGTGCGCGGCCAGGGTGGGCACCAGCGAGTGCCCGGTCACGACCAGGGCGATCAGGACGAACTTGACGTTGTCGAGGTACGGCTCGCGCTTCTTCCTGGCCGGGGGAGCGGCGGGCTCCTCCTCCGGGCGCGGCTCCTGCTCCGGCTCTTGCTCCTGCTTCGGTTCCGGGGCCCGGCCCCAGGGGGAGGGCTCGGGGTCACGGGCGGAGTTCTCCCAGTAGGAGAACGGCCGCTCGGCGGGCGGAGCCTCCTGCGGCCTGCGCTGGGGGGCCTCCGGCGCCCACGCGGCGGGGGCGGCCGGGGTCCGGGTGTCGTGGTCCGAGGACCAGGCGGGGTCCAGCGGGTCCAGGAGGTTCCCGGCGGGTGCGGCGCGGTGCGTCATCTCCAGCGGGTTCCGGGGGCCGGGGGGCCGTACGTCCGAGTACGGCGCCCGCGTCTCCCGCGCGGCGGACGGCTGTGCGTCCCCGTGCGTCGCCCAGGACTCCGGCGCGGCGGACGGCTGGGCGTCGCGTGTCGCCCAGGACCCCGGAGCGGCGGACGGTCGTGTCTCCTCGTGCATCGCCCAGAACTCCGGCGCGGCGGGCGGCGGGACCTCCCCGCCCGCTGCCCGCGCGGGGGCGGAGGGCGGCCGGGTGTCACCGTACGGTGTCCGTCCCTGTGATCCCGAGGGTTTCCGGGTCTCCCGCTTCGGGGCCTGCTCCTGCTCTCCGGGAGGTGTCTGGGTGTCCCAGTTCGCCCACGCGTCCTCCTCGGCGGAGGACTGCGGCTCCTGATAGGCCGGGTAGCCCCAGGCGGTGACCTCGCCGGGGTCCTCCTCCGGGCCCTGTCCGTCCCGGCGATCCCAGGAGGAGGCGGTGGAGGCGCGGTCCGGCGGCTCAGGCCAGGAGGCCTGGGACGACTGCGTGTACTCGGGCATCGGCCACGGGGCGGGTGTCCGGCCCTGTCCGCCGGCGGACCCGCCGGTGTCGGCGTCGGGGGCGCCGTCGTCCCGGGGGGTCGGTAGCTGGAAGGGGGATCGGGTGTCGCTCACGGGGAAAACGCTCAGCTATCTGTCGGAGACTGGGAGGTAGTCGGACACGCTACTGAAGACGCCCAGGGACCACCGGGGGGATGCGGTCGAGTGGGGTTCGCCTCGCCGACCCGACAACCCTAGACCGATCACGCGCCGTCTGTCGCACGAGCACTCGGGGTTTGAGACGGTTCGCGGCGAATCGTGATCGTTTAAAACCAGCGGGGCTACCGGCTTCCCCGTCGCCCGGCCGATCGCCGGCGGTGAGGGTCACTGGCAGGGGTTGGTCTCGCTGTCGACGATGTCGCCCTTGAGGGAGTCGGGGATCTTGGTGGGGACCCGGACGCCCTTCCAGTCGGCGCCGATGATCAGCTGGACGACCGGGCCGGTGGGGAGCGGGGTGGCCGGGATGGTCGCCGCGTAGTTCTCCACGCTTGCGGGCTTCGTCTTGCCCGCGATGGGGGTGAGCTTGTCGCCGGAGAGCCTGGCGGCCACCGCGTCGGCGTAGGCGGCGCCCTCGGCGTCCTTCTTGCCGTAGCGCAGCGCGGTGGTGGGCACGTCGGCGGTGGCCGGGCGGGCGTTGCCGACCTGGGTCACCCGGAAGCCCTGGGCGGCCAGCTTCGCGGCCACCTCCTTGGCCACGCCCGGCTTGTCGGTGCCGTTGAAGACCTGGACCTGGACCTGCTCGTTCTTGACGGTCGGCTTGGCGGGGGCGTCGGGGGCCGGGCTCTTGGTCACCTCGACGTCGCTGCGGACCGACTCGAACAGCTCGCCGGCGGCGGGCTCCCGCCAGACGACCCGGTTCTTGTCGGCGGGGTCCGGCATCCAGGGCACGGTGACGGCCTGCAGCCCCTTGGCGGTGAGGGACTTCGCGCTCTGGGCGATCTCCAGCATGCGCCCGGTGTCGAGGTTCTTGTCCACCGTCACCGAGGCGGCGGCGGCGTTCAGGAAGCCGGTGAGCTTGCCGAGGTCGGTGAGCAGGTCGGAGCTGGTGGCCTTCTGCATCACCTGGTTGAGGAAGACCTGCTGGCGCTTGATCCGGCTGGTGTCGCTGCCGTCGCCGAGCCCGTAGCGGGCGCGGACGTAGGCGAGGGCCTCCTCGCCCTGCACCACGTGCTTGCCCTTGGTCAGATTGAGCTTGGCCCTCTTGTCCGTCACGTCCTTGGGCAGGCAGATCTCGATGCCGCCCAGCGCGTCGACGATGCCCTTGAACCCGGCGAAGTCCACCTTGACGAAGTGGTTGATGCGGATCTGGGTCAGCGTCTCGATCGTCGTCCACGTGCAGTCGATGCCACCCTCGTTGAAGGTCGCGTTGATCATCTTGACGCCGCCGGGGATGATCGCCTTCGTCCTGGGGTTCTTGCAGTTGGGCACATTGACCATGGAGTCGCGGGGGAAGCTGATCATGGTCGCCTTGTCGCGGTTCGGCGAGATGTGGAGGAGGATGATCGTGTCGGTCCGCTCGCCCTCGTTCTGCATGTGCTGGCCGTACTTCTTGTTGCCGGCGCCGGCGCGGCTGTCGGAGCCCACGACGAGCACGTTGAGCGCCCCGGTCTCCGGGGGGCGGTTGGCGCCGAGCCTGCTCTCGACGTCGTCACGGTCGATGAGGCCGTCGATGTCGCGGTAGAACTTGTAGGCGCCGAGGGTGCCGACCACCAGGACGCCGGTCATCGCGACGCTGATCCAGGCGCCGACGCTCAGCCGCCTGGCCTTGCGGCCCGGGTTGCGGGGCGGCTTGGCGTACTCGGCCGGGGTCTCGGGAGGCGCTCCGCCGTTCCCACCCGCGCGCCGGGAGGCCCGGCGGCCGGGGCTGGTCGGCTCCGCCCGGCGGTCCTCCACGGCGACGTGCCGATGGTCGCTCATGCGATCTCCTCGCCTGGCGGCAACGTCCGGTGCTGGTTCAGCTCGCTCATTGCGCCCAAAGAGTAGGTCACGAGGTGAGTGGCGGAAGCCATGATGACGCGAACTTGGTCATGACCGCTCCCCGAGACGCCCGTGATGATCCGAGCGCTCAGCATACTCAAATACGGACATTTCTTGGAATGTTACGGAAAGAAGGTTTACCCGCCACAAGGGCCGCGGCCAGACAAGCGGCCGGTACGGCGGGCAGCACGTACCGGTAGTCGAACTCCGCGACCGCCGGGGGCATGACGAGCAGCACCACGGCCGTCGTCCACGGCAGCACCCACATCGGGGACTCCGGACGGAGGCGCCGGACGCCCGCCGCGACCGGGGGGACCAGCAGGATCAGCAGCACCGCCGCGCCGGGCAGCCACACGACGTCCTGGTAGGCCCGCATCCAGCCCGCGTAGGGCTCCACGATCCGGGTGGCGATCGGCCCCCGCTCGTAGTCGCGCTCGGCACSCTCGGCGCCCACGGTGGCCGGGTAGCGGCCCGGCGGGGCCGGCGGCGCCGCCGGGAACTCGTAGTAGTCGTAGACCTCCTGGTCGGGGTAGACCGGGCGGCTCAGCGGGAACGAGCGTGCCAGCTCGGAGAGGACCGAGCCCAGGTAGCCGAGCGGCTGGCTCCGGACGGCCAGCGAGGCGAACCGGCCGGCCAGCTCGTCGTTCTCCTCGCTGAAGGTGATGCCCGGCAGCCTGACCAGCGGGGAGTCCGGGCTCCAGACGTATTCCTGCGCGGGGGGCCGCCGCGCGGGCGGGCGGGGGTCGCAGAGCACGGCCAGGTCCGCGGGCGGCCTCATCACCGCGCAGTCGGCGAAGGTYATCGTCTTGGCGTAGAGGAAGACGCCGTTGGCGCCCACGATGCCGATCCGGCCGTGGACCGCGTGGAACCAGGCCCCGTACCCCAGGATCGGCAGCGCCGCCGCGGCCAGCATCACCCCGGCCATGAGCACCCGGCCCCGCGTCCGGTAGATCAGCCAGCACGCGAAGATCACGACCAGTGGCAGCCCGACGGTCCTGGTCAGCGTCGCGGCCGCGACCAGCAGCCCGATCCCGCACGCCGTACGCCATCCGATGTCCCGGGAGAGGCCGAGGCAGACCGCCGACATCACCAGCGCGGCGAACAGGGTGTCGGAGACCAGCAGGTGCTCCAGCTCGATCTGGTAGGCGTCCAGAAGGGAAGGGACGGACGCGAGCACCGCGGCCCAGCCCGGGGCGCGCAGCCGCCGGGCGGTGAGGTAGACGAGCACGCCGACCAGCAGTCCCAGCAGATGCTGGACCAGCGCGACGGAGGCGAAGCTGTGAAACGGTTCGAGCAGCCGCAGCAGCATCGGGTATCCGGCCGGGCGGACCAGGTCGGGCCGGGGCTTCAGCGCGGTCACCACGTAGGTGTAGGAGTCGGGGAACCAGATCGCGGGCCGGTAGCCGAGCATGGTGATCACCCGCAGCACGACCCCGAGACCCAGCACCCCCAGGAACCACCGGTGCCCCCGAGCCCAGCCGACCACTTTCCGCCCCCTTCGCGCGCTGCGCGTACGCTACCGGAATGCGGGCTGGTGCTCCGGGCCTCAGCCCGAGGTGAAGGCCCCGCGCGTGAGTGCCCGCCAGGGCGCGAGCGTCACCAAGGGCCTAGACCGGGCGGTTTTGCTGCTCGATGTACTGGCGCACGATCGACAACGGTGCGCCGCCGATGCTCCCGGCGAAGTAGGAGCCCGACCACAGCTCGTTCGCCCGGTAGCAGTGGGCGGCCAAATCGGGGAACCCTTGTCGCATCCGCCGGGACGCCACGCCCTTCAGCGAGTTGACGAGCTTGGACAGGGCGACCTTGGATGGGAAGTTGACCAGCAGGTGGACGTGGTTGTTCTCACCGTTGAACTCGACCGGC
>NZ_NGFP01000330.1 GCF_002149035.1 Streptosporangium minutum | reverse complement strand
GTTCCGGCGGACCGCACACCCCCGCCGGCGGACGCCGGGGCCGTCCCCGGTATTCGGGCGGTCAGCCGGTGACTTCAAAGTGCCGTCTTCCACCGCCACTCGCGGGTGTCGCATGATGCGTCTACTTACAAGAGGGAACCGACAGGTCGTAAGAGAACCGGATCGGCCCCTCCTTCCATCGCATCAAGGAGCCATGTCGTGTCCACACCGCAGTCCCCGACACTCGACGGCGGCACCGGCCGTATGGGCGGCCGCGCCTGGGCCGTGCTGTTCGTGCTGTGCGGCGCCATTTTCCTGGAAGGCATCGACGTGGCGATGCTGAACGTGGCCCTGCCGTCGATCCGAGCCGACCTGGGCATGACCACCGGCGCGGTGAGCTGGGTGATGAGCGCCTACGTGCTCGGCTACGGCGGTTTCATGCTCCTGGGCGGGCGGACCGCCGACCTGCTGGGCCGACGGCGGATGTTCCTGTTCTGGCTCGTCGTCTTCCTCGCCTTCTCCGGCCTGGGCGGGGTGGCGAGCGAGGGATGGGTCCTGATCGTGGCCCGTTTCGTGACAGGTGTGGCCGCCGCGTTCATGGCGCCCGCCGGCCTGGCCATCATCACGACGAGCTTCGCCGAAGGCCGGCAGCGCAACAAGGCCCTGCTGGTCTACGCGGGGACGGCGGCGGCCGGCTTCTCGCTCGGGCTCGTCGTCGGAGGCCTGCTGACCGCGATCGACTGGCGGTGGGTGTTCTTCGCCCCGGTCATCATGGCGTCCGTCATCCTCCTGGCCGCCCTCCTCCTCATCCCGGCCGAGAGCCGTCCGGCGCGCTCCTCCCACGGCTTCGACCTGGCCGGGGCCGCCAGCGTGACGGGAGCGATGCTCCTGCTCGTCTTCGCGGTCGTCAGCCTGGAGGACCCCGGCGCCGGATGGGGCCGGGCGGCCGCCGCCCTCACCGGCGGCCTGGCGCTGCTCGCCGCCTTCGTGGCGATCGAGCGGCGGTCGGCCTCACCGCTGGTGCGCCTGGGCATCCTGCGTTCGGGCCCGCTCGTGCGCGCCAACCTCGGCGCGATGCTGTTCGCCGGCTCGTTCTTCGGTTTCCAGTTCATCGCCGTGTTCTACCTGCAGGAACTCCGGGGCTGGTCGTCGCTGGAGACGAGCCTCGCCCTCCTCGCCGTCGGCGTCGACGCCGTGCTCGCGCCCACCGTCACGCCGCGGCTCGTGAGCCGCTTCGGCAACGTCCGGGTGATCTTCGGCGGCATGCTTCTCGCCGCCGTGGCCTACGCCCTGTTCCTGCCGATGGGGCTCGACTGGACCTACGCGGCCATGTTCCCCACCATGATCATGCTTGGTCTCGCCTTCGCCCTGGCCTACGGACCGCTCACCATCGCCGCCACGGACGGCGTCACGGAAGAGGAGCAGGGGCTCGCCGGCGGCCTGCTGTACACGTCGTTCCAGTTCGGCTCGGCGCTCGGCCTGTCGGCGGTGACCGCCGTCAACACCGCGGCGGTCGGCGCGGGCGGCTCGTCCCAGGCGGGGCTCGACGGCTTCCGCGCGGCGCTGATCGTGCCGCTTGCCGCGGTACTCCTCGGCGCGGCCGTCACCGCCTCCGGCCTGGGCAGGCGGCGCACGACGGCCACCGACGACACGCGCGAGGCGCTGGAGGTCGCCGAGGCGTCGCGTTAGGGCCGGCTTCCGGCGTCCGGGATCTCCCGTGACCGGCCTTCCCGGAGTACGGGATTCCGGTGACCGTCCCGCCCGGACGGCGTAACGAACGGGCATGGTCCCGGAACTGTGCAGGGAGGAGACAGAGGTCAGCCGGCGGCCCGGACCGGGAGGAGAAGGTGTCGGCCCAGTTCAGGGCGGGAATCCTCTATCTCCTGGACCGGTCGCGCTTGGGAGCGCTTCAGCGGAGAGGACGCGCCACGACGTCATGAATGTCCCAGATGTCCTATCAGGAGGAGACAATCGTGGAGTCCTTCACCGGCGGTAGGCTGCCGCCGGACGATGTCGTCGTGGCAGCCCTGCGCGCCGGAGACGAGGCGATGTTCGCGACGCTGCTGGACACCTGGTCACGAGGGATGCTGTGGCTGGCCCGCACGCACGTGTCCACCAACGACTCGGCGGAAGAGATCGTGCAGGACACCTGGCTGGCGGTCGTCAGGGGGATCGGGGGCTTCGAGGGACGCTCGTCGGTCAAGACCTGGGTCTACCGGATCCTGGTCAACACGGCCAAGAAGCGAGGCATGCGCGAGAACCGCACGGTCCCGTGGAGCAGCGTCTTCGAGCAGGAGAGACCGACCGTCGACCGCTCGCGTTTCCAGGGCGTGGACGACCCCCTCCCCGGCCACTGGAAAGAGCTCCCCGCGGCCTGGCCGACCCCGGAGGGCGAGGTGCTCGCCGCGGAGGTGCGCGGCCGGATCGCGGCGGCCCTGGCGGAGCTGCCGCCCCGGCAGCGGGCGGTGATCACACTCCGCGACGTGGAGGGGTGCACGTCCGAGGAAGTCTGCGAGATCCTGGAGATCTCCGCGGCCAACCAGCGCGTGCTGCTGCACCGCGCCCGCGCGTCGGTGCGCGGGCAGCTGGAGGACTATTTCGAGACGGCGAGGCGGTCGGCGTAGTGGAATCGGTTCAGCATCGAGACGGTAAGGCGGTCAGCGCCGTGAAGCGGTTCACCTGTGACGAGGTGGTGGAACTCGTGACCGTCTACATGGAGGGTGAGCTCGACGGGCCCACGGGCTACCGGTTCGAGGAGCATCTCGGCGGCTGCGAGGGCTGCGAACGCTACCTCGGCCAGCTCCGCACCACCGTCGCCACCCTGGGCGACCTGCGGCCCGACGGCCTGGCCGACGACACGCGCGAGGGGCTACTGTCCGCCTTCCGCGACTGGCGGCGCCCCTGAGCCGAGGAAGGCCCCGCACAGCCCCCTGAGCACCCGATCCGGAATGCCGTCGGCCCCGAGACAGCCGAGGGCCCTGACCGTCGCCCGCATCTGCTCCAGATGAACGGAACACTCGGCGCATCCGGCCAGGTGGGCCTCGAAGCGTCGCCGCCGCTCGGCGGAGAGCGCCCCTTCGAGATAGTCGGTGACAAGCTCCGTGATCTCACGGCAGCCGACCGATCGCCTGGATCGAGGTCCCGCTCGCATCATTCCCACCTGTGCCTCATGTGACGTAGTGCCGCTTGCGGAGCGATCCGTTACAGGCCGGCCTCTCTGTAACGCTTGCGCGCCTCGCGGGTCTATAGCTCCATACGCGCCGGGCGAAGGGGGCACGATGACCGATCTGGCCGCCGAGGACATGGTGATCCGGGACACCTCGGATGTGGCGGACTTCGCGCGAGGCTGCTTCCACGGCTCCGCCGGGGACCAGGTGGGAGTCGAGCTGGAGTTCCTGGTCTTCGACCGTACGTCTCCCGACTGCCACGTCCCGCTGGCCAGGATCGCCGACGCCCTGCCGCCGCTGCCCGGCGGGAGCCGGGTGACCTTCGAGCCTGGCGGCCAGCTCGAACTCTCCGGTCCGGCGGGCCCGTTGCCGGAGGCCGTCGCCCGCCTCGCCGCCGACGTGGACGCCGCCCGCGCGGCCCTGCGGGAGGCGGGTCTGGTGCTGGCGGGGGTGGGCCTCGATCCGGTACGGCCTGCACGGCGGCAGCTGCGCCTGCCCCGTTACGAGGCGATGGCGGAGTTCCTGGGCACGCCGTACGGGGCCCTGATGATGTGCTCGACGGCGTCGATCCAGGTCAACCTGGACCTGGGCGACAGGCCGGCGGTGCGGTGGGAACGCGCGCACCTGCTGGGGCCCCTCCTGACGGCGGCCTTCGCCAACTCACCGCTCAGCGGCGGCCGGCCGTGCGGGTGGATGTCCGGCCGCCAGGCGGTGTGGGAGAACCTGGACCGCACGCGGACGGCCCCCGTCCCCTCGACCGGCGACCCGGCCGCGGCCTGGGCGGAGTACCTGCTCGACGCCCGGCTCATGCTCGTGCGCGAGAACGGGGACCGGTGCCGGGCCGTCCGCGACGGCTCGACCTTCCGCGACTGGCTGACCGCGCCCGCGCGCCCCCTGACCCTGGCGGACCTGGCCTACCACGCCACGACGGTCTTCCCTCCGGTACGGCCGCGCGGCTGGCTGGAGATCCGCTACCTCGACGCCCAGCGCCCGGCGGACTGGCCGGTGTGCGTGGCGGTGACCCACGCCCTGGTGATGGACGACCGCGCCGCCGAAACGGCGATCGCCGCCGCCGAGCCGTACGCGGGGATGTGGCCGGGGGCGGCGCGCCACGGGCTGGCGGAGCCGCGGCTGAGGAAGGCCGCCGAGACCTGTTTCCGGGCCGCCCTCGCCGCGCTGCCCCGCCTGGGCGTGAGCGCGGGCCTGATCCGCGAGGTGGCCGCGTTCGCCGACCGTCACGTGACACCCGGCCGCCCTCCGGCCGCGGACCTGCTGGAGCTGGTGAAAGGGCCGCCACGACGCCTGTCGGCCTGGCTGACCGAGGAAGGACAGGGATGAACGACTTCAAGGAACGGATCGCCGCCGAGCTGGTCGCGGTGCGGAACCGGTCGCTGGCCTACACGGAAGCCGAGGACGACCTGCTGGTCAGGCAGCATTCGCCGTTGATGTCGCCGCTGGTGTGGGATTTGGCGCACGTGGGCAACTACGAGGAGCTGTGGGTGCTGCGGGAGGCCGGCGGGATCACCCCGCTCCGCCCCGAGATCGACGACCTGTACGACGCGTTCAAGCACCCGCGCAAGGACCGTCCGAGCCTGCCCATCCTGGGACCGGGCGAAGCGCGCCACTACATCGGGGGCGTGCGCGGCCGGGTGCTGGACGTCCTGGACGCGATCGACCCGGACGGCCCCGACCCCCTGCACCGGGACGCCTTCGTCTTCGGCCTGGTCATCCAGCACGAGCACCAGCACGACGAGACGATGCTCGCCACCCTGCAGCTGTCGAGGGAGCCGGGCCTGGTCCGCGACGGCGATCTGCCGCCCGGCGGGTCGGCGGGCGCCGAGGAGGTGTTCGTCCCGGCGGGCCCCTTCCTGATGGGCACCGGCACCCAGCCGTGGGCCTACGACAACGAGCGCCCCGCCCACCGGGTCGACCTGCCCGCCTACTGGATCGACAGGCTCCCCGTCGGCAACCTCGCCTACGCCGCCTTCATCGACGACGGCGGCTACGACGACCCGCGCTGGTGGACCCCGGAGGGCTGGCACTGGCGGCAGGAGAGCCACGCCCGCGCCCCGCTGTTCTGGACCAGGGACGGCGGCACCTGGTGGCGCACCCGCTTCGGCCGGCCCGAGCCCGTGCCCATGGACGAGCCCGTCCAGCACGTGTGCTGGTACGAGGCCGACGCCTACGCCCGCTGGGCGGGCAGGCGGCTGCCCACCGAGGCGGAGTGGGAGAAGGCCTGCGGCTGGGACCCCTCCGCCGGGCGGGCGCGGAAGTATCCGTGGGGCGACGACGACCCCGGACCCGGCCGGGCGAACCTCGGGCACCGGGCGGCGCGGCCCGCCCCGCTGGGCGCCTTCCCCGCCGGGGCGAGCGCCTACGGCGTCGAGCAGATGATCGGCGACGTGTGGGAGTGGACCGCCTCCCTCTTCCTGCCCTACCCCGGCTTCCGCAGCTTCCCCTACCGCGAGTACAGCGAGGTCTTCTTCGGCAAGGACTACCGGGTGCTGCGCGGCGGATCCTGGGCGGCCGACCCGGCCGCGGTCCGCACGACGTTCAGGAACTGGGACCACCCGATCCGCCGGCAGATCTTCTCCGGCTTCCGCTGCGCCCGCTCGGCCACCCCGGAGCAGGCGTAGATGTGCCGCCACGCCGCCTGGCTGGGCGCTCCCCGCACCCTCGCCTCGCTGATCCACGAGCCCGAGTACGGTCTGCTCCAGCAGTCCTACGCCCCGCGCCTGCAGCGCTACGGCACGATCAACGCCGACGGTTTCGGCATGGGCTGGTACGACGCCACCCGCGCCGAACCGGTCCGCTACCGCCGTACGGTCCCCATCTGGACCGACGCCAACCTGCCCGCCCTCGCGCAGGTCATCCGCTCGGGCTGCCTGCTGGCCGCCGTACGGTCGGCGACCGTCGGCATGCCGATCGAGGAGACCGCGACCGCGCCCTTCACCGACGGGCGCTGGCTGCTCAGCCACAACGGCCGCGTCGAGCGGGAGGCGGTGCGGGAGCTGGCCGACGACGCGGAGAGCTCCTGCGACTCCGCGTGGCTCGCCGCCGCGGTGTTCGTACGGCGGCGCGCGGGCCATCCGCTCGGCGACGCCCTGGCGGAGGTCGTCGCCCACGCCGGGGCGAAGGACCCCGGAGCCCGGCTGAACCTGCTCGCCTGCGACGGCGCGTCGATCGCCGCGACGGTCTGGGGCGACACCCTCCACCTCCATCTCGGCGACGGCGTGCTCGTGGCGAGCGAGCCGCTGGACGACCGGTCCGGCTGGCAGGCCGTACCGGACCGGAACCTGGTTCTCGCCTCTCCCGACGGCGTGCGCGTCCAGCCACTGTGACCGGGCGGAGCGAGACCACCGCACCCAGGCCGCGGACCGACGAGCCGCCAGGCGAGGAGGACCGTGGACGAGCGGAGCGAGACCACCAGAGAACACAGCACCCCGGTCACGGACCGACGAGCCGCCAGGCGAGGAGGACCGTGACCCATCGACCCAGGAGGCCCCGTGTCCGTCAGCCAGTCAGCCGTACACCTGGTCAACCATCTCGGCCACGACTACCTGCGCCAGGCACTTGAGAACGACGTCCGCACCGGGCTGACGTCCACGCCCAAGTGGCTGCCGCCCAAATGGTTCTACGACGCGGCGGGCAGCGATCTGTTCTCCCAGATCACCCGGCTGCCGGAGTACTATCCCACCCGCCGCGAGCTGGCCATCCTGCGCAGGGAGGCCCTCGACATCGCCACGCGCGGCGGCGCGGACACCCTGGTCGAGCTCGGCTCGGGGACCAGCGAGAAGACCGTCCTGCTGCTCGACGCCCTCTCCTCGACGGGGACGCTGCGCACCTACACGCCGGTGGACGTCGACGCGATCACCCTCGGCGACGCCGCGCGGCGGCTCACCGCCCGCTACCCCGGCCTGACCGTGCAGGCGGTCTGCGCCGACTTCGAGCACCACCTGGCGCTGCTGCCGCGGGAGGGGCGGCGGATGGTGGCCTTCCTCGGCGGCACCATCGGCAACCTCGATCCGGCGGCGCGCGAGGTGTTCCTCAAGGAGCTGCGCGGCACCCTCCGGCCCGGCGACACCTTCCTGCTCGGAGCCGACCTGGTCAAGGACACCGGGCGGCTGGTCGCGGCCTACGACGACGCGGCCGGGGTGACCGCCGCCTTCAACCGGAACGTCCTGCACGTGGTCAACCGGGAGCTGGACGCCGACTTCGAGCCCGACGCGTTCGACCACGTCGCGATCTACGACGCGCGGCACGACTGGATCGAGATGCGGCTGCGCGCGAGCCGGGCCATGCGCGTGCGGGTCGGCGGCCTCGGCCTGACCGTCGCCTTCGCCGCCGGGGAGGAGATGCGCACCGAGATCAGCGCCAAGTTCCGCCCCGAGGGCCTGCGCAAGGAGCTGGCCGCGGCCGGATTCACGGTGAGCCGCCACTACACCGATCCGACCGGGGACTTCAGCCTCGTCCTGGCCCGCGCGTGATCGCTGAGAGCTGGCGGGCGGCGCGGTCCTCCGTGCCGCCCGGCCACCTCGACGCCGCCGGATGCAACGTCCCCAGCGACCGGACACTCGACGCCGTCGTCGGACACCTCCGGCACGAGCGCGAGGTGGGCGGCTACCGGGCGGTCCCGGACCTCCACGCGTCCAGGGCCGCGCTGGCCGCCCTGGTTGGCGCCGGCGCGGACGACGTCGCCCTCCTGGAGAGCGGGACGGCCGCGACGGCGGCGCTGCTGGGCGGATGGCCGCTCCCACCGGGCAGCCGGGTCGGCGTCACGCGCGCCGAGTACGGCAGCACGCTCATGCTGCTGTACCGCCTGGCCCGGCTCCGCGACTGGAAGCTCCTCGAACTGCCCGTGGACGACGACTCCCGCCTCGACCCGGGCGGCCTCGCGTCCGTGCTGGCCGGTGGGCTGGACCTGGTCGTCCTGTCGCACATCTCCTCCCACCGGGGCGTCGTGCAGCCCGCGGCCGCGGTGGGCCGGCTGTGCCGCGCCGCCGGGGTGCCGCTGGTCCTCGACGTCTGCCAGTCCCTGGGCCACGTGGACACCGGCGGCGCCGGTGCGACCGCCTACGTCGGGACCTCCCGCAAGTGGCTCGCCGGACCGCGCGGGGTCGGCTTCCTCATCGTGCCCGGCCTCGCCGGGGGCATGGACGCCGCGGCTCCCGCGCTCGGCGGGCACGGCTGGGTGCGGGGGGAGGCTTCCCCATTCGGCGGGCACGGCCGGGTGCGGGAGGAGGCTCCCCCATTCGGCGGGCACAGCTGGGTGCGGGAGGAGGCTTCCCCATTCGGCGGGCACGGCCGGGTGCGGGAGGAGGCTCCCCCATTCGGCGGGCATGGCTGGGCGCGGGGGGAGGCGGCACCGCTGGCGGGTGCGGCCCGCTATGAGACCTCCGAAGGGGCGATCGCCGCCCGGGCCGGGTTCGGCGTCGCCGTACTGGAACACCGGGCGCTCGGCCCCGCCGCGGTCCACGCCCACCTGGCGGAGCTCGGTGTCACGGCGCGGCGCCTCCTCGACGGGATCGGCGGATGGCGGGCGGGCGAGCCGCTCGACGAGCCGTCCGCCATCGTCACCCTCAGGCCGCCGCCGGGCGTGGATCCCGAGGCGGCCGTCGAGGACGCCCGGTCGCGGGCCGCGGAGGCGTCCCTGCTGATCGGCGCCGTACCGGTCAGCAGGGCGCCCGCGGACCTGCCCACACCCGTGCTGCGGATCTCCCCCTCGCCGGGCGCGTACCAGGAGGATCTGCACGCCCTCGCCCGCGTGCTCGACCGATGAGCAGCCCGGGTCGGCCGGCGGGGACGCAGCCCGGAAAGCAGCATGAGGCGATGCCCTCGCCCTCCC
>NZ_NGFP01000033.1 GCF_002149035.1 Streptosporangium minutum | reverse complement strand
CCCCCGCCGCTCCCCGCTGTCCCGAGCCGGCTGGGCGCTGGCGTCTGTCAGCGCCCAGCCGGCTCGGGACAGCGGGGAGCGGCGGGGGAGGGCAGGGGTGGTGGTGCTCAAGCCGAGGCCTCCGTGGCGGTAGCGGAACCGGTGGTCGTGGCTGCGCGGTGAGCGTCGCCACCCGCGACGGCGTGAGACGCCTCCGTGGCGGTAGTGGAGCCGGTGGTCGTGGGCTGGTGTGCGGCGCGGGTCGCGCCGCCTGCCGGGGTGTCCGGTGGGTCGCCCGTCAGCTGGAGGAAGACCTCGTCGAGAGTGGGGCGGCGCAACGTGATGTCGGCCGGTTCGATCCCGGCGTCACCGAGGGCGGTGGCCACCTCGACGAGGGCCCTGGTGCGCCGGTCGACCGGGACGCTGACCCGGCGGGCTCCGCCGTCGACGTGGATCTCGCCGGACGCGACCCGCGCGGCGATGGCCGCCGTCGCGGCCACGTCCGCGGCCTCGGAGAGCACGATGTCCAGCCAGTCACCACCGATGGCGGACTTCAGCTCCTCGGGGGTGCCCTCGGTGACGACCCGGCCCGCTCGGAGCATCGAGATCCGGTCGGCGAGCCGGTCGGCCTCCTCCAGGTACTGGGTGGTGAGCAGCACCGTCGTGCCGGAGTCGACCAGGTCACGGATCGCGGTCCACACCTCCCGGCGGGCGGCCGGGTCCAGCCCGGTCGTCGGCTCGTCCACGAAGAGCACCGGTGGCGTGACGATCAGACTCGTCGCGAGGTCGAGTCGCCGGCGCATGCCGCCGGAATACCTGCCCACCGGCTTTCTGCCGGTCTCCGTCAGGGAGAAGCGCTCCAGCAACTCGTCCGCGCGCCTGCCCGCCGCCGTGGAGGAGAGGTGGTTCAGCCGGCCGAACATCACCAGGTTCTGCCGTCCGGTCAGGATCTCGTCGACGGCCGCGTACTGGCCGACCAGCCCGATGTGCTCGCGTACGCGCCGTGGCTGCGTCCGCACGTCGAACCCGGCCACGCTCGCATGCCCCGAGTCCAGGTCGAGAAGCGTGGACAGGATCCGGACGGCCGTGGTCTTCCCGGCGCCGTTGGGGCCCAGCAGGCCGCAGACCGTGCCGGCCGGCACGCACAGGTCGAACCCGTTGAGCCCCGCTCCGTCCGTGCCTCCCGCGTAGTTCTTGCGCACGCCCTCCGCGGTGATCGCAGATTCAGTCGCTCTCACATCCACCTTTTCCCTGTCCGGGCCGGGATCCTCCGGCCTTCCGGCGGTGCTTCACCGACGTATCGTAGCTTGTACCGTATGGCGTACGGTTCAGACGCGAGGGGGTTAACGACGGAGATCCGAGGGTTGTTCCCGCGACAGGGAAAAAGGTGCGGGCCTCATGCCGCCCCCGCCGGCTGCGCGAAGGCGGGCACGCCGGATCCCGGCCCCCGCCCGGCCGTACGGCCCGCCAAGGACTTGCGTGGGGCCGCGTCCAATGGCGTGGTGTACGAGTATCCGATGCTGGGGCTGGGGCGGGGGTGGCGTCGAAGTCGATCGCCGTCAGACGGCCCGTCTTCGCCGCGCTTCTGACTTTCCGCCCGGTACGGCGCCGCGCGGATGGACGCTCCCTGGGGCGGAGCGGAGGCGAACGGGCGCCGCTACCGCCACCCGTTCACCGGCGGGATCCGTACATCGCCTCTGTGGACGCAACCCTGGGGGCGGTTGTCCGGGGAGAGGGGACGCCGCTCCGTGGGGACCCGTCCGCTCCGTGGGGACCTGTCCGTCGCGATGGGTGGGGTCCCGGAGCCGGCCGGGCCCATCTGTCCATGATCCCTGCTCTGGCTATGACCCCTGCCAGGCGTGGAACAGCCGGAGGCTCTCCGTGAGCTGGGAGTGCAGCGGGTGCGGCAGCGCGTCCGGCGCGAACCAGCCCAGCTCGTCGAACTTGTGAGGTTCGCCGATGGCGACTCCGGCGGGGTCCACCTCGACCGCGAAGATCACGGCGACCCAGTGTGAGGCCGGCTCCTGCCGGAGGACGTTGCGCACGCCGATCGTCTCGATCTTCAGCGCGCCGGTCGAGTACTCCTCGCGGACCTCCCGTGCGACGGCCGTCTCGAACGATTCGCCGTATTCGAGCGCTCCGGCGCCGCAGTCCCAGGTGCCGGGCTCGTCCCGCGCGCCGGCCCCGCGACGGGCCAGCAGCACCCGGCCGTGGCCGTCGTGGCAGATGAACACGCAGGAGACGGCGGGCACCTTCCGGGCCGGCCCGGCGGCGGGCTCGGACGGTCGTGCGGGACCGTCCGGAGACGGGGTGGCGCTCATGTCGGGTTCCCCCGGGTGTCAGAGAAGCGGTCGGGCGTCAGAGAAGCGGTCGGGCGTCAGAGAAGCGGTCGGGTGTCAGCGAAGCGGTCGGGTGTCGGACAAGTGTCCGGGTGTCAGAAGTGGTCGGGCAGCTGGGAGAACCTCTGCAGCAGCAGCACTCCTCCGTCGGCGGGGTCGAGCTCGCTCTGCTCCAGCGCCCAGGTGTTGTCGTTGGGGATGAAGACCGCGTTCATGCCCGCCTGCCGGGCGGGGAGGATGTCGGACTTCGGGGAGTTGCCGATCATCCAGCTCGTCGTGGGAGTCAGCCCGTGCTCCCGCGTGAGCCACCGATAGGTGTCGAGGTTCTTCTCCGCCACGATGTGGATGTCGCGGAAGTGGGGCGCGAGGCCCGAGACGTCCAGCTTGCGCTGCTGCTCGTCCAGGTCGCCCTTGGTGAGCAGGAGCAGGTCGTGCCGGCTGCCGAGGTCGGCGAGCGTCTCGGCGACGCCGGGGACGAGCTCCACCCGGTGCTCGACGAGGGCCGCCACCAGCTCGTCGAGGTGGCGGCGCTCCGCGACGGTCGCCGGCCGTTCGCGCAGCCGTTCCAGGCACTCGCCGAGACTGCGCAGGAACATCTTGCTGCCGTATCCGTGGGTGACCGCGTTCGCCGCCTGGATGTCGTCGAGAATGGCGCGGATCTCGGTCCTGTCGAGCGTCGGATGCTCCAGCCAGTGCGTGAAGTCGTCGATGACGCGCTCGAACAGGACGTTGTTCTCCCACAACGTGTCGTCGGCGTCGAAGATGAGCACCTGTCCCTCGAACCTCAAGACGGCACCTCCGGGAGCGTGTTGTCGATGGCCTCCGTGACGCGCCGCCGCGCGGCTCCGTGGCCCAGGGGACCGGGCGGTGCGACGTCGGCGAGAGCTGTCAGGTCCATGCCTCCCCGTCTTCCTGCCGGCCAGCGAACAGTACCAACTAGTACCACGAGCCTCATATCCATATATCTGCCGCCCCAGGCGGGGACCGGCGGACCGTCGGGTGTGCCGTTCCGGGAGCCGGTTCCCCGGTCCGGGCGTGGCGGAGGGGCCCGCCGTCCGGCGCGCCTCACGTGGCCGGTACGGCTCACACCGGGGCTGGCGGTCGCATCCGAGCTGTGATGCGATCTCGTGACAGCCCGAAAAGGCGCCAATCGCATAAAAATGGTTATCGTTCTCTCGGTGTCATGTCGAGGGCCGTCTCCGGGCGGCTCGGCAACGCGCGGGGCCGCCGCGCCGTACCGCAAAGGATGATCACGTGGACAGGAGCCGGCGCGGGACGCGCTTTCCGATCTCGGCGGGGACGCGCGGAGGCGTCCGGCCGGGGGCAAGGGCCGTGGCCGTGCTGGGCATGGCCGTGCTGGCCGCCCTCGCGGCCTGCGGTGGCCGGGGGAGCGCGGGGCAGGCGGAAGGACGGCTCGTCCTCGCCGCTCCGCGCGATCTCGCGGCCGGCCCGGAGGATCCATATTTCACCCATCGGACGCTGCGGGTGTGGGAGCCACTGGTGACGTTGGACGACGAGATGCGCCCGGCGCCGGCGCTGGCGACGGGATGGGAGCGTTCCGACAGGGGCCGGAGATGGACGTTCACCCTGCGCGGCGGCGTGAGGTTCAGCGACGGGACGCCGCTGACCGCCGAGGCGGTCGTCGCCAACATCGAGCGGTTCCGGCGGATCGCGCCCAGGCCGTCCGCCTTCTTCAGCCTCGACGCGGGCATGGAGGCGGCCTACGGCAAGCTCGCCGGCGTGCGCGCCGAGGCAGGGAAGGTCGTGTTCACCCTGGCCGAGCCGGTCGCCGACCTGCCTGCCCGGCTGGCCGACTTCTACAGCATGATCCAGGCGCCGTCGGCGTTCGGGCCCGGCGGGGACTTCACCGGCAAGCCGGTGGGCACGGGCCCGTACATGCTGGCCTCCTGGTCGAAGGGGCAGCGGGTGGAGCTGGCCGCCAACCCGGGTTACTGGGGCGGCAAGCCGGCCTTCGACAGGATCGTGGTGAGGACGATCCCGGACGCCAACGCGCGGGTGGCGGCGTTGCGGGCCGGTGAGGTCGCCGGGCTGATCGACAAGGGCGCGCTGCTCCCCGGGCAGGTGGCCGCGGTCGCCGCCGACGGCAGGTTCCGGGTCACCCGGACCCCCTCCGTGCTCACCCACTACCTGACCTTCAACGCCTCCCGGAAGCCGTTCGCGGACCCGAGGCTGCGCGAGGCGGTGGACCTGGCGATCGACCGGAAGGCCATCGCCGGCAAGCTGCTGGCGGGTACGGCGGCGCCGGGCTCGCCGTTCCTGTCGCCGGTCTTCGGCGCCCTCTCCGACCCGGGCGTCCGTTCGGCGTACGACCCCGTCGGGGCCCGCCGGCTTGTCGACGCGGCGGGCCGCCCGGCCCGGCCGGTCTCCATCCTGATCTCGTCGTCCGAGACCGGCCAGTTCCCCTACACCGACATCGCCGAGGTGCTGCGCACCGACCTCGAAGACGCGGGCCTGCCCGCCCGCGTGAACGTGGCCGAGGCGACCAGGGCGGTGATGGAGGCCGGGGACTACGACCTCTTCCTGAGCGCCTACAGCGTGCCCAACGGCGATCCCGACTACCTGTTCCGCCGGTTCCTGCGCTCCGACGCGGCCTGGAACCGCGACCGCAATCTGGGCTACCGCAGTGACGCGTTCGACCGGCTGATCGACCGAGCCGCGGCCGCCGGCGGCGCGGACGAGCGCCGGGAGCTCTACCACCGGGTCCAGCGGCTGCTCGCCGACGACCGGCCGATGATCCCGCTCGCCTACCAGGACAACCCGGTGGTGACGAGCACCGCGGTGACGGGTCTCGCGCAGAGTCCGGCCTATCTGGTCGACCTCGCCAAGCTGGCGCCGTCGCGGTGACCCTCGCCCTGCGGCGGGTGGCGGAGACGCTCCTGGTCCTGCTGGCGCTGTCGGTGCTGACCTTCCTCCTGACGTCGCTGGCGCCCGGGGACCCGGCGGAGGAGATCCTCCGCCGGGGCGGTGTCCAGCCCACTGCAGAGAGCGTGGCCGTTCTGCGGGGCGAGCTCGGCCTCGACCGGCCGCTCTTCTCCCGGTATCTCCAGTGGCTGCTCGGCGTGCTGCGGGGCGACTTCGGGCGCTCCTACGCCGACCGCGCGCCGGTGGCCGCCGAGATCCTGTCCCGGGTCCCGGCGACGCTGCGGCTGGCCGGGACGGCCTCGCTCATCGCGGTCGGGCTCGCGGTGGTCGTGTCGGTCCGCGCCGCGCTCCGGCCGCGTGCCCTCGACAGCCGGATCGCGCGGGTCGCGACGGTGGCGGTCGCCGCCGTCCCGCCGTACATCGTCGGCATCCTGCTGATCAGTGTGGTCGCCGTCGGCATGCGGGCCCTGCCGACCGGCGGGGACGGCTCCCCGGATGCCGTGATCCTGCCCGCGGTCACCCTCGGCCTGGCCGGAACGGCCACGCTGCTGCGGCTGTTACGGGCCGACCTGGCGGCCGTGGCGCGGCTGCCCTTCGTCAAGCTCGCGGTGGCCAAGGGCCTGAGCGCGCGCCGTACCGTCGTGGTGCACGCGCTGCGCGCGGCCGCACCCGGCGCGATCACCGCGGCCGGCGTCGTGCTCGCCGAGCTGCTGGCCGGCGCGGTGATCGTCGAGACCCTGTTCGCCTGGCCCGGTGTGGGCCAGCTCGCGGTGACGGCGATCCGGCAGCGGGACATCCCGATCGTGCAGGCGTACGTCCTGCTCACCGCGCTCGCGACCGTGCTGGTCCTGACCCTGGCCGACCTGTGCGTGTCGGTGGCCGACCCCCGGGTGCGGCGGTGACGGGCCGCCGTCCGCGGATGCCCGCCGGCGGCGTCGCCGGTGCCGTGCTGTTCGGCGCGATCGTCCTGTTCTGCTTTGTGGCGCCCGTGCTGTCGCCCTACGCCCCTCACCGGCCGGACCTGGCGCGGACCCTGCTCCCGGTGAGCGGGAAGCACTGGCTCGGGACCGACCAGCTCGGCCGCGACCTGCTCACCAGGACGGCCGAGGCGGGCCGCGCCTCGCTTCTGCTCGCGTTCGCCGTCACCGCCGTCACCACCTCGGTCGGCACGGTCGCCGGCGCCGTGGCCGGGCTGCTGGGCGGCTGGCCCGACCGGCTGCTCCGGCTGGCGGCCACGGTGGCGCTCGCGCTGCCCGGTCTCACGCTCGCGCTGGCCCTGGCCGGCGTGCTGCCGCCCGGTCCGGGCACCGTCCTCGTCGCCCTCGTGCCGCTGGGGTGGGTGAGCTGCGCCCTCGTCGTCCGTGCCACGGTCCTGCGGACGGCGGCGTCCGACCACGTGCTGGCGGGCCGGGCCATGGGCGCCTCGCCGCTCCACCTGCTGCGCCGCACCATCGCCCCGCACGCGATCGGGCCGGCCCTCACCGTCGCCACCGGTGACCTGGCCAAGACCCTCGTCGCCGCCACCTCGCTGAGCTTCCTCGGCGTCGGCCCGCCCCCGCCGCACGTCGACTGGGGCGGGATGGTCAACGAGGCGACGGCCCTGCTCGTGGTCACGCCGCGACTCGCGGTCGTGCCGGCGGTCGCCCTGGCTCTGGCGAGCCTGGGGGTCACGCTCATGACCGACGCGCTCCGCCGTCCATCCGCAGGTGCATCCTGCCCCTGACGGCGTAGCCGTTGTGGTGCGCCTCGCACGAGTCGGTGCCGGCGATCGGCTTCACCGATTCCGACCATCGCCACCCGGGTTCGAACGTGGCCACGCCGGAGCACAGCCCCGGCAGGTTGAACACGTCGATGTGCCCCATCGGGAAGTCGCGACGCTCATCCGGTTTGTGGGTGCCCTTCACCTCGATCATGATCGCTCCCCCTTACCCTCACTTTCGCGTTTTACACCACCAATGGCGCCGATCAAGAATGATCACTGCTTTGACCTGCGATAACAGTGATTTATGACCGGTTGTGGCGGGTGGAGTCGCGGCAGATCATGGGACCGTTCCCAGGGGAGCGCACATAATTGAGCACCCCTCATGACTAGCGAAGAAAAGTTTCAGAACCATTTCGGACAAGGGTGGCTATGGTCTAGGCTCCATCGCTTATGTGGGCGGAACCGCCCGGTTCGGCGTTCCGCCGCCGGGGCCATCGGGCGTGATACCGGTGTCCGCCCATGTCGCCAGGCACGTGATCGGGGATCAATGGGAGCGATGTGATGGGGCAGCACACGCCGTATGCGGCTCTGGACGACGGCGAGGGATTGCCGGGGTCAAGAGGAGAGCACATCCTCCAGAGGCTTTTCGCCACCAGGGACCGGGCGGAGCGGTTCTACGAGCGTCAGGTGGTCGACCGTCTGACGCCTCACATGCGGGATTTCGTCGCCCGGCAGGAAATGGTCTTCGTGGGGACCGCCGACGCCGCCGGCAACTGTGACACCTCGTTCCGGGCGGGGCCGCCCGGCTTCGTCCACGTGGTGGACGACGGAAGGCTGATGTACCCGGAGTTCCGGGGCAACGGCGTCCTCGCGAGCTTGGGCAACATCATGGAGAACGCGCACATCAGCCTGCTGTTCGTCGACTTCTTCGAAGACCTCGTCGGACTGCACGTCAACGGTCCGGCGACCATCACGACCGCCTACGACGCGGCCCGCCGTTACGGGCTGGCCGACGAGGACCGCACCGCGCCCGGCCGCCGGGCCGAGCGCTGGGTCATGGTCGAGGTCGAGGAGGCCTACATCCACTGCTCCAAGCACATCCCCCTGCTGACCAGACAGGACCGCAGGGAGCGAGGGCCGCAGGCCCGCAGGCCGGCGGGAGACGACTACTTCGGTGTCGGGCGGGTGAGGTCCGTCGCCCGGGAGCCGGAAGAGGCGGGAAAGTCGGCCGGGTGACGACATGACCATTGACATCGAGCTCATCCGCCGCAGCTGGTCGCTCGTCGAACCGGTGGCCGACCAGGTCACCCAGCACTTCTACGGCAGGCTTTTCGCCAACTACCCGCACATCCGCGAGATGTTCCCTCCCGGGATGGACCTCCAGCGCGACCGCCTGCTCCACGCGCTCACCCAGGTGGTGCTCAACCTGGAGGACGGCGCGGGCCTGAGCGACTACCTCGGCCAGCTCGCCCGGGACCACCGCAAGTACGGGGTCCGGCCTGAGCACTATCCGGCGGTCGGGAGCTGCCTGGTCGCCGCGATGCGGTTCACCGCCGGCGACGCCTGGTTGCCCGCCTACGACGAGGCGTGGATGACCGCCTACGACTACATCGCTGAGGTGATGATCCAGGCCGCCGAGCAGGACGCCGTCAAGACCCCCCCGGCCTGGATCGGCACCGTGGTCGCGCACGAGGTGCGCACCCCCGAGATCGCCGTGATCACCGTCGAGCCCGACCACCCCTACCCGTACCGGGCCGGCCAGTACGCCACCCTGCAGAGCGCGCACTGGCCCCAGGTGTGGCGCCCGTACTCGATCGCGAACGCGCCCCGCCAGGACAACCTGCTCACCTTCCACGTGCGGGTGGTGCCCGGCGGATGGGTCAGCACGGCGCTGATGCACCACACGCGTCCGGGTGACACCCTCCTGCTGGGACCGCCCCGCGGATCCCTCGTGCTCGACCGGGCGAGCACCTCGCACCTGATCTTCATCGCGGGCGGCACGGGCCTGGCCCCGCTCAAGGCGCTCATCGAGGAGTCGGTGTGGGTGCCCGACCGCCCCGCCATCGACCTCTTCCACGGCGTCCGGCGCAGCGGCGATGCCTACGACAACGAGGACCTGCAACGCCTGCGGTCACAGCACAGGCGCCTGCGGATCGTCCGCGCGGTCTCCGACGACCCGGAGGACTGGCGCAGGCACAGTGCCATGGACGCCCTGGAATACCACCGGATCGTCCCCGACGGGGACGTCTTCGTGTGCGGGTCGTCCGAGATGGTGCGCGTGACGGCCAACCGGCTGCTCGGCCTGGGAGTGCCCTTCGACCGCATCCACACCGAGTTCGCCCCCGGGGGCGCCCCCAGCCTCGCGGTGCTGTGAAGGCCGCGCCCCGCTCCGCCCCGGACGCGGCGGGACGGGGAGGCGGTCAGTCTCCCGCCGGGCGCCGGAGAGCGGTCCTGGTGGTGTCCTCGGGATAGGGCGACAGCCGTACGGCCTCCTGGACGCTCATCCGGCCCGCGGCCACCTCCCGGCAGAGCCCGGCGACGGCGGCGATCTCGGCGCGCTGGGCGACGACGAACCCGCGGTCCACCGGATCCCCGTGCCCGGGCACCACGGCGCCGTCGCCGGCCAGCCCGAGCAGACCGTCGACGGCGGCGGGCCATTCGAGCGGGTAGGCGTCGCCGTAGGCCGGCGGCGCGCCGTTCTCCACCAGGTCACCGGCGAACACCACGCCGGCGTCCGGAACGTGGACGACGAGGTCGTTGCCGGAGTGGCCGCGGCCGAAATAGGACATGACGACGCCGCGCCCGCCGACGGTCAGCTCCGCCCTGTCGGTCACCAGATGGTCCGGCAGGACGATCTCCGTCCCGGCGATGTCGTCGGCGATGTCCGCGCGGCCCTCCTCCCGGTAGCGCCGCGCCCAGGCGTCCCTCGTCCTCGCCCCGTCCTCGGCCAGATCGGCCCGGCAGCCCTCCTGCGCCCAGACGGGGCACTCCAGGAACGGCCGCGTGCCGAAGCTGTGGTCGAAGTGCGAGTGGGTGATCACCACCGTCCAGGGGTCCCGGGTGATCCGCCGCACCTCCGCGGCGAGCTCGGCTCCCTGCCGCTCGTCCCCCCGCGTGTCGACCACCAGGCATCCGCCGTCACCCATGACCAGCCCCACCGACAGGTCCAGCTCGGCATACCGCCGGACCAGCACCCGATCGGCCACTTCGATCCATCGACCTTCCATGCATCGCATTCTCCCCGGCCCGCCGCGGCGCGGCGAGCCGGGGAAGATCCTGAGATCATGAACGGCCGCAGCGCCGGCAGCGGCCGCGCCTGCGCAGGTGGTAGGCGAGGGCGGCGGCGGCCAGGGCCGCTCCCCAGACCGGCCAGAACGTCTCCGGAAGCCAGGCACCCGCCTCGGAGAGGTCGAAGCGGCCCGAGACCGTCCAGCGGATGTAGGTCAGGCCCGCCACGGTGACGATGATCGAGACGAACGTGGCGGGAATGATCGCGAGCAGGGGCGGGACCCGCCTGCCGCGCAGGCCGGGGATCCAGCGGGGGAAGATCTCACCCCAGCGCTGGGTCAGTCCCAGGGTGAGGATCCCGCCGAGAGCTCCGAAGGTGGCCAGGTAAGCTCCCGCCAGCCAGATCCCCGGGGCGTCGCGGGAGCCCTCGGCGAGGAACTCCTCGCTGACTCCCAGCGGGATGCCCAGGGCCCATGCCCACCGGGTCGCGCAGTACACCAGGGGTACCGCGATGGCGACATACACGGCCCGGCGTCCCCAGCGGGCCGCGGCGGCTGGCGCCGTCCAGCCTCCGTCGCCGCCCGTACGGCCGCAGCCGGCGCAGGCCTGCCTGCCGCGACGCAGGTAGGCCAGGGTGGCCACCGCCAGGAGCGCCCCGCCGAGCACGCACAGAAGCTGGTTCACCACCTCCCAGGGCCAGGCGTCGAGGAAGCCCACACCGCCGAGACCCCAGCCGAACAGGGGCGAGATCAGCAGGAGCGGGGTGTAGGCGACGCCCATCATGAGGCGGGAGTCGGGGATAACCAGTATCAGCGCCACGGCGGCGGGCCAGGCGAGGATGGGCGGCACCATGCGCAGCGGGCCCCGGCCCGGTGCCCTGGCGAGCACCAGTGCGAGCAGCGTGAAGGCCAGTCCCAGGGCGGCGATCCACCATCCGCCCGGCTGCGGCCGGGCGCTCGAAAGGATGGACAGTGCCCTGTCGGGATCGGGGTCGCTCGCCCCCCAGGGGAAGCCCGAGCCGCCGAGCGCCCAGCGCAGGCCGAGCAGGCCGTAGAGCAGCGACCAGAGCGCCGCGGCGTAGCCGGCCCAGGCCGGCGGACGTGACCTCGTCGAGGATTCCGGGTGGGGTGGAGCCGTAACCGTTGTCATGGATCAAGCATCTGCGCCGCCGGAACGGCAGGCCATGTGCCGTCCGGCAGGTCTGCGGCCCTCCCGCGGGTGCCGTCCGTGCCGTTCGGCAGGGGCCCCGGTGATGCCGGAGTGCGTATGTTCGACCCCGTGAACCTTCGCGAACGTATCGGGGCGGTCGCCGCCGGAGCGGTGCTGTCCGGCGGGATCGGTGCTTCCCCGTTCTTCGGCCCTCTCGTCACGCTGCCCGCCACGGCGGCGGTGGCCGCCCTGGTCTGGGTGGCGGGCGGCCGGCCGCGCACGCGGACTCGCGCGCCCGCCGTGACCTGCGCGGCGGCGGTGCTGTCCCTGGGGGTGACCCTCGCCGCCCTGCTCCGGCCGCCGGGTACGGAGAATCAGGCGGCCGGCATGTGGGCGCTCGCCGAGAGCATGGCGTTCGTCGTCCTGATCGGTGTCGTCGCCCGGTGGTCACCGGCCAGGCGGGCCACCGTCTCCGGTCTCCTGGCGGGCCTGGCCGTGGCGGTCTGGCTGTTCCGCTTCTTCTCCCCGTCGTCGTTGCTGGAGGGGGTGGGCGTCCTGGCGTTCTGGTCGGCCGGCTCGATGGCCGCCGCCGGTGTCGGGCTCTACCTGCGTTCGCTGGACACCCGCCGGGTCCGTGCGGTGGCGGAGGGGCGCCGCGCCCAGCGACTCCAGCTCGCCCGTGACCTGCACGACTTCATCGCCCACGACATCAGCGAGATGATCGTCCAGGCGCAGGCCGGCCAGGTGGTCGGCCCGAGTGATCCCGGGCAGGCGATGTCCGCGCTCAGGCGCATCGAGCAGGCCGGGCTGCAGGCCATGGCCGCCATGGACCGGACCGTGCACATGCTCAACGACGACGACGAGGACGAGGCGGGGAAGGGAGATGTGCGCGGGGGCGCGGGCGCGTACGGCGCGTCTCATGACGGCGGGGGCCGTGACGACGTCCGGACGGTGGCGCCCGTCCCCGCGGTCCGGCCGGGCATCCCGCAGCCGTCGCGCGCGATCGGGGCGTGCCGTGACGGTGTCCGGACGGTGGCGCCCGTGCCCACCTTGGCGGATCTGCCCCGTCTCGTCGCCCGGTTCTCCGCCGCGGGCCCCGCCGAGGCCCGCCTGGAAATCCGCGGGCTGGACGGAGGGCCGGGCGACGGGCCGGATGGGTGGCCTGTGCGCGAGGTGAGCGCGACCGCCTACCGGGTCGTGGTGGAGGCACTGACCAACGTGCGGCGGCACGCTCCCGCGGCCACCCGCGTGGACATCGCCGTGACCCGGGAACACGGAGCCCTGACGGTCAACGTGCGCGACGACGGCGGCGGCGCGGGTCCGGGACCGGTCGGCCGCCACGGCGGCTTCGGCCTGCCCGGCCTGACCGAACGCGTCGAGACGGTGGGCGGCACGCTGCGGGCGGGAGCCGTACCGGACGGCTGGATCCTGACGGCGGTGTTTCCGGTGGCGGGGAGAGGATGACAGCATGGACGGCATGCCGACCCGCATCCTGATCGCCGATGACCAGGAGGGCATCCGCAGTGGCTTTCGGCTCATCCTTGACGCGCAGCCCGACATGACCGTCGTCGCCGAGGCGGCCGACGGGGTCACGGCCATCGAGACCGCCCGCCACCTCCGCCCCGATGTCGTGCTCACCGACATCCGCATGCCGCTCGCGGACGGCCTTGAGGTCACCCGGGCTCTGGCCGGACCCGGAGTCCCCGATCCCGTCCGCGTCGTCGTCGTCACCACCTTCGACCTCGACGAGTACGTCCATGCCGCCCTGCGCGACGGCGCCTGCGGCTTCCTGCTCAAACGTTCGGGACCCGCGCTGCTCGTCGAGGCGGTGCGCGCGGCCATGGCGGGCGACACCCTCGTCAGCCCGCAGCTCACCATGCGGCTCCTGGGCCACGTGATCTCCCCGTCCGCGTCCGCGGAGCCGTCGGATCCGCTGACCGGGAGGGAGAGCGAGGTGATCAGGCTGGTCGCCGGGGGCATGAGCAACAGCGAGATCGCCACTGAGCTCTTCATCTCCCCGGGCACGGTCAAGAACCACATCGCCGCCGTCCATCGCAAGCTCGGCACGCGCAACCGCGTCGGCATCGCCTCCTGGGCCTGGAACACCGGCCGGTTCCGGCCGTAGGGCCGCCCGTTTCGCTTCAGGCCGCTCAGGCCGCCCGTTTCGCTGCAGACGGGAGTGACGCCGCGGGCGACCGGGGCGTCACTCGGGTGCGGATGACCGGAGGTGAGGATCAGGTGCAGGTGACGTTGTACGTGACCGGGGCCGACACCGCCATGTTGGGCGTGCGGGTCTGCAGGTAACCCGTCACCGGCCCGGTGCTCTTGACCGCCCTCCACTGGTCCCACACCACCGTCTTGGTGAGGGGGCCGCCGGCCGGGAAGTCCACCTGGCCGGTGGGGCTGGAGGTGTTGTTGTCGAACCACCAGGCGTACTCGACGGGCTCGGTCGTCGGGGCCGACACCGTGATCGTCGCGACGGCCTTCAGATCCACCGGGCACGTGCCTGTGTGGGAGGACGGTGTGATCTTCGCGTCCGTCACCGACACCACCGCGCCGCCGGTGTTGGGGACGGGAGGCTTGCCGTCGCACGTCACCGCGTACTCCGTGGTCTCGGACTTCAGCGCCGTGGGGGTGAGGACGTTCACGAAGACCTTGCCGGTCTGGCTCCGGAAGGTGCCCCACGAGTGGGCGATTCGGCGGGTTCCAGGGCCGGTGATCTTCACGTTCTCCTTGTGCCAGTAGCCGCCGTCCGCCCACCGCCACTGGTAGGTGACGTCGAACGGGAAGCTCATCCCCTTCGGTGCGGTGATCAACGACTCGGCGGTCACCTGGTACGGGTTCTTGATGGTGCACTCGCCTCCGTCCCGCTTCCAGGTGGTGATGACCGGCTTCGACACCGTCATCGTGTCGGGTTCGGCGGCCTTGCAGGTGATCGACCAGCCGATCCGCTGGGACTCGATCCAGGGGCCGCCGGGGAACCGGACGAGCAGGTTGGTGGTCGGGGAGGCGTTCGAACCCTCGGGCCAGTCCCGGGTGAGGGTCGTCGTCCCCGAGATGTCCGTCCACTGGATGCCGGTGCCCGGATACCGCCAGTAGTACTCCACCGGGGCGGGGCCGCTGCCGCCGGTCACCGTGACCTTCACCGAGGTCCGCACGGTCACGGGGCAGGGGCCGGTGTACGGCTGGGGCAGGGGGGAGACGACCTTCTCCTCGGAGAGGGCCAGGCTCAGACATGTGATCGTGAACTTCGCGGGACCCGCCTCCGACCGGCCCGGCGAGGTGATCCGGATCGACGCCGATCCGCCGGCCGTCTTGGACGGGTCGGCCACCTGCCAGGCGAGGCTGACCGTCTTGGTCAGGTCCTTGGCGTCCTTGAACTCCCACTTACCGGGAACCTTCGTGCCGTCGCCGCGGAGCCACTCGTAGGTGACGGTGGTCGGCTTGGAGGCGGCGATGTCCGCGGTGAACGTGAAGGTGCGCGGGGCGGCGCACGCTCCCTGGAAGGCCGCGGGATCCACCTTGAGGCCCGTCACCGACGCGGTCGGCTGGGCGGGCGGGGTCGTGCAGGTCACCGAGTACGGGGCCCTGTCCGAGGTGGCCAGCACCTTCCCGCTCGGGCTCAGGATCTCGATCCACCGCGTGCCCGATTGGCTCGCCAGGAAAGTACGGCTCGCACTGACCGCGCGCCGGGGAGAGTCCTTGGCCGAGAACCATAGATCCTCCTTGCCGAGCGGACCCCCGTCACTGTCCACCCACCGGTAGGAGACGGCCGCGGGGACACGCGAGACCCGGATCGTCCCCCGGAAGCCGAGGCTTCTGCCGGGAGCCGCGCACGGGCCCGAGTAGGCGTCCCCCGTCACCTCGGCCGAGGCCCTCGGCACGGGCGTGTCAGCCGGCGGCCGGTGAGTGTTGACGCCGGAGGATCCCTCGCAGGTGACGGAGAAATAGGCCCGCTTCGACATCAGCTTTCTCGGGCTGAGCACCTGTACGGCCTGCCAGCCGCGCGTGCCGCGGGTGAAGGTCCGGCGCTCCTGGAGCTTGACCTTCGGGCCGGCCTTCGCCGTCCTGACCGCTCCCTTGGTGCCGTCGCCGCGCACCCAGCGGTACTTCACCCGAGACGCGCCCTTGACGGCGACCGTGGCCGAGAAGGCCACCGTCGCCGGACACGATCCCGCATGACGGGCCGGGGAGGCCTGCACGCCTCCGATCACGACCGATGGGGCTGCCGCCTGCGCGGGTGCGGCGAGAAGGCCCGCCGACAGCGATAAGGCGGCCACCGCTGTCAGAGCCGGTCGCCACCATGACCCCGAGAACATATATGCACACTCCTCTTACTCCTGTTGCAGGCGCGCACACTTTGCCCGGTGTGACTTGGGACTTCCTTGCGAACAACTGGAGAAAGAGGTGGTGGTGCCCGCCGGGCCCTCGCCTGAGAGCCGCGGGCGGCCCTCAGGCGAGGACGCGGCCGACCATCCGGGCGTACATCCGGCCGGGGCTGGGGACCGACGGCGGGTTGAGGAAGCCGGGGAGCATCGGCAGGTCCACGGCGAAGGGCTGCAGGCGTTCGTAGAGGGCGTCGGCCCCGCTGGGGCGCCGGTCGGGGTCCTTCTCCAGCAGGTCCTCGATCAGCCGGTTCAGCTCCCCGGGGACGCCGGGGACGGCGGGCGGCCGTTCCTTCACCTGGCGTTCGTACACGGCGTATTCGGTGGGCCCGGTGAAGAGCTGCCTGCCCGTCAGCATCTCGTGGATCACACAGCCGAGGGCGTAGAGGTCGCTGCGGGGGTCGGTGAGGCCGCGCTGGATCTGCTCGGGAGCCATGTAGGCGGGGGTGCCGAGGATCTGGCCGACCCGGGTGAAACGGGTGGAGTCGGCCTCGCGGAGCATGGCGAGGCCGAAGTCCAGGACCTTGACGCTGCCGTCGGGGCAGAGCATCAGGTTGGTCGGCTTGAGGTCCCGGTGGTAGATGGACAGCGCGTGGGCGGCCGACAGCACGGCACAGGCCTGGGCGGCGATCGCGGCGGCCCAGGGGACCGGGAGCGGGCCGTGCTCGCTGACCAGGTCGGCCACGGTGACGCCCTCGATGAACTGCATCACCTGGAAGAGGCGCTGGTCGAAGGTGCCGAAATCGTAGAGGACCGGCGCGCCGGGGTGCTCCAGCTTCGCCAGGATGCGCGCCTCGCGGAGGAAACGCCGGTTCAGCTCCTCGTCGGGGCCGGTGAGGAAGCGCAGGAACTTGACGGCCACCTTGCGGTCGAGGTGCTTGTCATGGCCGCTGTAGACGGCGCCCATGCCGCCCTGGGCGAGAGGGAGGTCGTCGAGTACGTACCGGTCGCCGATGACCATCCGGCCCTCCCATGGACGTTGCGGGGGTCACACCCCTTGGTCGCACGGCCGGAGGTGGCCGTCGACCAGTCCGTCAAAGCCTAGCCGGATCAGGGTTTCCCCCAGCGCGGTCGTCTCACGCACCCGGTCTTCCAACGTGAACAGCTCGCGGAAGGCCGTGCCGTACCGCTGCTGGTCGGACAGGGGCAGCATCGGCACCCGCGCCCGCCGCACGTCGAGGCGGCTGGAGCTGGGATGGACGCGCGCCGCGTCGGCGGAGCGGAGGAACCCGGCCAGGAAGCCGGGATCGAGCCGCTGCGGGTCCACGCGGTAGAGGGTGAGCTGCGGGCCGAGCGCCGCGCCGCCCCGGGTGAGCACCCGGACCGCGCCCAGGGCGGTGGTCACGACGTCACCGGGCCTGACCATGACCAGCGCGGGGTCGAGGGTGGTCCTTCCGGAGGGGGGCGTGCCCATGGCGGTGTCGTCGGCGGTCAGGACCGGGAGCGGGCCCTCCTCGGCCGCCATCTTGGGCGGGGCCTGCAGGATGGTGATCAGGCCCGCCTTGGCCAGCTCGCCGACGGTGGTGGTCGGCAGGTCCTGCCGTTCGGCGAGCAGCTCAAGGGCGGGGGGCGCCTCCGACAGCGTGGCGGAGGTGTCGCGGAAGCGGTCCAGCGCGTCGGTGAAGTCGCGCAGGAAGGCGGCGCCGCCCTGCTGCGGGCGGTGCCGGGCGGGGCTGAGGTCCACCTCGTCGTCGAGCAGGTCGATGATCCGCACGGTACGGCTGTCGCCGGACAGCTCGACCTCCGGGTTTCCCGTGTAGGTGAGCCAGGCCGGCTCCACGATCGACAGGTCCTCGGTCGCGTCCACCATCAGGAGCTGGGACGGCGGTCGCCCGCCGTCGGGACGGCGCAGCATCCACAGGTCGGGGCCGCCCGGCCCGAGCGTCACCACGGCCCGCAGCGCCCCGGCGCGCAGCAGATTGCCCCGGATCCGCTTGCCGGGGCGGCGGCTGGCCGCCGCGGCCGGCATCAGGATCGCCACCAGGCCGCCCGGCCGCACGTGGGCCAGGCAGTGCTGCACCCAGGCGAGCTCGGACTCCCCGCGGGGCGGCAGGCCGTACTCCCAGCGGGGGTCGCCGGTCAGCTCCTCGTAGCCCCAGGCGCGCTCGTTGAACGGCGGATCGCAGACCACGGCGTCGGCGAGCTCTCCGGCCAGGCCGTCCTCGCGCAGCGAGTCACCGGCGACGACCCGCGCCGTGGCCCCGCGTAACAGCACCCGTACGGCGGTGAGCAGCGCGTTCGTCTCGTTGATCTCCTGGCCGAGCGAGGCGTCGGCGTGCAGGAGGAGGGTCCCGACGCCGCAGGCCGGGTCGAGGACGGTGCCCTTGCCGCGCCCCCGGTCCGGGCCGATCAGGCGGGCCATGAGCGCGGCCACGTCGTCGCGGGTGACCGACAGCTGGCGGGAGTGTGCCTCGACGTAGCGCTCGCAGAGGAACTCGAAGGTGTCCAGCGGCCCGCGCTCGGCGGCGAGCTCGGCCACCAGCCCGACGAGCGCGAGGTCGTCCAGCCGCAGGTCGGGGGAGCCCGGGAGGTCGTCCGTCGCGGCGGCCAGGCCGTCGAGGGAGCGCGTGCCGTGCTCCCGCCACGCCTCCGGCTCCCGGCTCAGGAACAGCAGGAACGCGCCGACCCTGCCCACGAGATCACCCAGTCGCAGGTCGTCGACCGACGTCCGCAGCCGCTGCCAGACCAGGTCGCCGAGCGAGACTTCAAAAGACTTGCCGTTGCGGCGCAACCACGCGGCGATCTCGGGCAGGGAGAACAGGGGGCTGGAGGCCGTACCGCCCACAGGCTGGGGGAAGTCGTCATGGCGGCGGCGCCAGTTGCTCACCGCGGCCCGGCCGACGGAGGCGAGCCGGGCGATGTCGCCGGCGTTCACCGTGATGTCCTGGCTCTCCTCCATACTGGGCCACAGTAGTTGACTGTGCCTTAGCGGTCTACAACATGTTTGCTTGTGAAGTGCTTCAACCAATGCTTTACTGCCTTCATGGCACTGAACGAAGGATTGGCACTGCGCTACGCGGCCCGCTCCGACGTAGGCGTCCGCCGAGAGGCGAACGAGGACTCGGGCTACGCGAGCGCGCGTCTGCTCGCCATAGCCGACGGCATGGGCGGTCACGCGGGTGGAGAGGTCGCCAGCTCACTCGCCGTGACAGCCATGGTGAGGCTGGACGAGAGTCTTCCGGAGAGCGGTGTCGACCTGGTTGCCACCCTGAAGAACGCGGCGAGGGACGTCAACCACACGCTGCACGACATGAGCGAGCACGACCCCACGCTGCGCGGGATGGGCACCACCCTGACCGCGATGCTCTGGGACGGCGCCACCTTCGCCCTCGCCCACGTCGGCGACTCCCGCGCCTACATGCTGCGCGACGGCGCCCTCTATCAGATCACCCACGACCACACCCTGGTCCAGTCGCTGGTGGACGAGGGGCGGATCACCCTGGAGCAGGCCGCCGAGCACCCGCGCCGGTCCATGGTGCTGCGGGTCCTGGAGGGCACCGGGGACGGCGAGCTCGACCTGTCCCTGCGCGAGGCCCAGCCGGACGACCGCTACCTCCTCTGCTCCGACGGCCTGACCGGCGTGGTGGGCCCGGAGACGCTGTTCAACACGCTGACCGAGATCGCCGACCCCGACGAGGCCGCCCGGTGGCTCATCGACCTGGCCAACCGGGGCGGCGGACCCGACAACATCACCTGCATCGTGGCCGACTTCGGGGCCCACGCCGTCTCCGCCGATCGCTACGTCGTGGGCGCCGCGGTCGAGAGGAAGCTGACGCCCTGACGCCCGGCGCCCGTCACCGCCGCGCGAGGCCGGTGCCCGCGGACCGCGGGCACCGGCTCACCAGGACTTGCCGGTCACACGCTCGTACGCCTCGATGTAGCGGGCCCGGGTGATCTCCACGACCTCGGCGGGCACCTCCGGCGCGGGTTCCTTCTTGTCCCAGCCGGTGCCGGTCGCCCAGTCGCGGACGAACTGCTTGTCGAACGAGAACTGCGCGCGGCCGGGCTCCCACTGGTCGGCGGGCCAGAACCGCGAGGAGTCCGAGGTCAGCACCTCGTCACCGAGCACGAGCGTGCCGTCGGCGGCCCAGCCCAGCTCGATCTTCGTGTCGGCGATGATGACGCCCCGCTCGCGCGCCAGCTCCGCGCCGCGCCCGTAGACCGCGAGCGTGATCCGGCGCAGTTCCTCGGCGACCTCCGCGCCCTCCTGGGCGACCACGTCGTCGAAGGTGATGGGTTCGTCGTGCTGCCCGAGCGGAGCCTTGGTGCTCGGAGTGAAGATCGGCTCGGGGAGCCTGGAGCCGTCCACCAGGCCGGGCGGCAGCGGCACGCCCGAGACCGCCCCCCGCGCCTGGTAGTCCTTCAGCCCGCTGCCGGTCAGGTAGCCGCGCGCGACGCACTCCACCTGCACCATCTTCAGCTTCCGGCACCGTACGGCGCGGCCCTCGAACTCGGCCGGCACGTCGGTGGCGGAGATGACGTGGTTGGGCACGATGTCGGCGAGCTGCTCGAACCACCACAGGGAGAGCTGGGTGAGGATCTTCCCCTTGTCGGGGATGGGCGTGGGCAGGATCACGTCGTAGACCGACACGCGGTCGGAGGCCACGAGGACGATGTCCCCCCGGTCCTCGTACACGTCACGGACCTTCCCGGAATGAAGAAGCTTCACTGCGTTCCTTGCTCTCGCTCTGTCTCGTGGTCGTGGGACACCCACCGGTTGCCGGCCGGCACCTGCTCGCCGTATTCGACGACGGTCCCCATCCTCGCAGGCCCGGGGGCGAGGGACCGATCAGGGTGACTCGTCCACCCGGTCCGGCGGCAGTGCGGCGGTCCGAAAGCGCCGGACACGCTTACCCGCTCACGGGCTCGACTGGTAAAGGGTCGTGAAGTCCCGGCCTCCGTTCGTGGACTCGTACACGGTGCCGTCCATGGACGCGGCGAGCAGACGTTGTTCGGAGACGGCGGTGAAGGCGACGGCCTGCATGGGCAGGCGTCCTCCGGCCTGCCAGGTCGCGCCGGAGTCGGCGCTGGTCCGCACCTGCCCGTCCGGGGCCACGCCGATCAGCCGGTCCTTGCCGATCACGTCGAGGAATGACAGCAACGGCGCTCCCTTCAGCGGGCCGAAGGTCTCACCCGCGTCCGCGCTGACCTTCACCCCGTCGGGTGTGGTGGCATAGAGCGTGTCCGGCGCCTGTGCGCCGGCCGCCAGGTCGAGCAGGTCGAGCCGGGCCGCGGGCTTGAGCTTCCCGGCCTCGCCGCGCCAGATCTGGCCGGTCTGGGCGTCGTACCCGTAGACCCTGGCGCCCGCGACCTGGAGGGCGTGGAAGTCCGCCTTTCCCGCCAGTGCCACCTGTTCCCAGGTCATCCCGGCGTCGACCGAGCGGATCAGGCCGAGATGCGGCTCCTGCCCGGAGGCGACGGCGTCCGCGGCGGGATGGCCGCTGGCATAGAACGTCTTCGGCCCGGCGACCGCGAAGCCCATGTGGTCGGCGTCGTGATCGCCGACCCGGACGAGCTTCGACCCATCGATCGTGAACAGCCCGTAGTGGCCGGCGACGTACGTCTTGCCGCCGGCGGGATCGACGCCCAGCGAGTGTACGTGCCCGACGCCCTGGTCGGCGGACGGCCGCGGGTCATGCTCGGCGCCCTGGTCGGCGGTGGTCTGCCGCATGCCGTTCCCGGCCGTGGGCTCGTCCGTGCCGCAGGCGGCCACGCCCAGGATGAGAAGGAGTGCTACGGCGGTCAACCCGAACTTCTTGATCATCGGTTGCTCCTCTCAGGCCTGGTAGCCGAGCAGGCTCATCATCCCGGCCTCGGCGTGGTAGATGTTGTGGCAGTGCATCATCCAGATGCCCGGGTTGTCGGCGTCGAAGTCGACGTTCAGGGTCTTGCCGGGCAGCACGATCGCGGTGTCCTTGCGCAGGCCGCCTGGGGCCAGGGCGAAGGTGTGGCCGTGCAGGTGCATGGGATGCCACATCAGGCTCCGGTTGACGAAGGAGAGCCGTACTCGCTCGCCGGACCGGATCGGTTCGATGACCTTCGGATCGTATTTCCTCCCGTTGATGGCCCAGTCGTACATCGCCATGGTCCCGGTGAGGTTGAGCGTGATCGTCCGGTCCGGGTTCTTCCGGGGGAGCCGTACGGCTTCCGCGGGCGTGAGCCGGTCGTAGGCGGCCAGACGGCCGTCGAGCTCGACGGGCCAGGCGTCCGGTCGTGGTGCGCGGGCGCTCTTGGAGGTGCGCACCAGGGCGCGGGCGACGGCGCGCTTGCCCTCGGCCAGGGCGACCAGGGGGAACACCCCGTCCTTGAGGGTGACGAGCACGTCGTACCGCTCGCCCATGCCGATCAGCAGGGCGTCCGTCTCCGCCGGCTCGACGGGGAAGCCGTCGGCGTGGGTCACGGTCATCGCGTGACCGCCCAGCGCGACCCGGAACGCCGTGTCGCCCCCGGCGTTGATCAGCCTGATCCGCAGCCGGGTCCCCGGCTTGGCGGCGTAGGTCTCCGGTGCCGCGGGCACCCTGCCGTTGACGAGGAAGTGCGGGTAGCGGACATCTCCCGCGTCACCGCCCAGGAGGTCGCTCTCGGCGTTCATCATCATGTACGGCCATCTCGCGGAGGCGGAAGGGGCTGGCGTAGGGGCCGGCCTCATCGGCATGGAGCCGTGGCCCTCGTGCCCGCCGCCCCCCTGGCCGCCCATCATGCCCGCCATTGAGGTGAGCTCGGTGAGGACGTCGTCAGGCGTGCCGGTCACGCCGTCCATCCAGTCGTCGACGACGACGACCCACTCCTGGTCGTAGTCCAGCGGTTCGGCCGGATCCTCCACGATGAGAGGGGCGTACAGGCCGCGGTCGAGCTGGGTGCCGTGGTGCGGGTGGAACCAGTAGGTCCCCGGGTGGGGCGCGGTGAACTCGTAGACCCACTCGCCGCCCGGGGCGACGGCCGGCTGGGTGACACCGGGCACGCCGTCCGCGTCGTTGCGCAGGGCGAGACCGTGCCAGTGCACGGTGGTCTCCTGAGGCAGGCGGTTGGCCAGGCGTGCTCGGACGACCTCACCGGCCTTGATCCGGATCGGCTCGCCGGGCAGGCGGTCGCCGTACATCCAGGTGCGCACGGTCGGCCCTCCGAGGTCGGCCTGCGCCTGCTGGGCGGTCAGGCGGAACTCGCGTACCCGGCCTGGGCGACGGGCGGCCTCGGCCGCCCGCACCTGCCGGCCTTCGGGCTGGACGAAGGTGGCGCGCTCCTGTGAGCACGCGGAGACAAGCGCTCCTCCGGCGGCGACAAGGCCGGCACGCAGGAAGAGCCGTCGATCGATCGGTGACATGAGAATTTCGCTCACGGTTCGTAGGCGGACAGAGGATCCGAGGAACCAGGCGAGGCAGAAGGCACCCCGAGGGGGAGCCGGGAGCGCCAGGCCCGGTCAGGGGCCTCTATATGCGTAGAACCGCGACGTGTCGCAGGGACAGCGCGAACAGCGACGGCGATCCGCGTACGGCGGGCAACCGGGCGGGCCGCTCACGGCCACCGCCCGCGTCACGTGACGGGCCGCCCGCGCCGAACAGGCTCAGCACCAGGGCGACGAGAACCGCGGCGACCGCGATCACGCAGAGCGTGAACGGATAGAGGCCCGCCGTATCGTGATGGGCCGCTACGGATGCGGGCGCGCCATGCGTAGCGGCCATGCCGGAATCGACGGCGCTCCAGCTCGTGGCCGGATTCGCGGAGGAGCTCATGGACGGGCCTGTGAAGGAGCTCATGGACGCGGATGACCAGCAGAAGTGCGCCGTGGCATAACTGAGGCCGACACCGAGCAGCACCGCGGCGAGCAGCACGAGCCTCGGCGGCACAGCCGTCACCGCGCGCCCTCTCACAGCAGCTCCCTGGGCTCCTCAAGCCGACTACACAGCGCATCACCCTACCCACGGGACCGCACGGTTCGGGAACCGGCCCCGGCTTCCGGCGTCGAAGAGAGGGCACGCGCCGGTGACGGACCACCCGTCCGAGCCGGCCGTTCACCGTTCCCGTACACCGTCACGGCGAGGCGGGCCCCTTCACGGGGCCGGGGACAGGCGGTCGGCGGCCTGCTCGATGGCCGTGCTCACCCGGTCGGCCAGCAGGCCGACCGCGCCGACCGCCCTGGTCACCGGGTCGTCCCCGGTGCCGCCGAGGGCCCGTTCGCGCAGGTAGGCGGCCTTCACCTCGGCCCACCGCGCGGCCTGCGCGGCCGTCATGGTGCCCCGCAGCTCGGCCAGCTTGAGCAGGTTGGCCTCGGCGCCGGAGGTGAGGGTCTGGGCCTCGCCGAGGTAGTGGTCGTCGATCACGGCCTCCAGCTCGGCGTCGTTCATGACCGGGACGACCCTGGCGGCGAGCTTGTTCATGTTCCGGTAGGACCCCTGGAGCTGGAACGGCGGCTCGGTCCTGGACGCGTCGGCCTGGGCCGCCGAGGCGATGTAGGCCCGGTTGCCGGCCAGCACCACCCGCTGGAGGCGGAGCAGCCCGCGCAGGACCGTGAGGACCTGGCCGAGCTCCACCGGGGAGTAGGGGTGGGAGAGCTGGTCGGCGCGGACGGCCGGGTCGCCCTGCGCCAGCCGTACCAGGAGGCGGATGTCGCCCCGGTCGCGGGTGGACAGGGGGGCCAGGACGGGGTTGGAGGTGAGCGCGTTGTCGATGTAGCTCAGCGCGAACAGCTCCTCCCTGCCGGACAGCACCTCGCCGAGGTTCCACACGTCGGCGCGGTTGGCGAGCATGTCGGGGATGCGGAACCGCCCGCCCGACTCGGTGTACGGGTTGCCCGCCATGCAGACCGCGAAGCGCTTGCCGCGCAGGTCGTAGGTCCGGGTCTCGCCCTCCCAGACGCCCTGCATCCGCCGCTGGCCGTCGCACAGCGAGATGAACCTCTGCAGCAGCTCGGGGGAGGTGTGCTGGATGTCGTCGAGATAGAGCAGCACGTTGTTGCCCATCTCCAGGGCGAAGGAGATCTTCTCGACCTCCTGGCGCGACGTCGCGTCGGGCGCCTGCGCCGGGTCCAGCGAGGTGACCAGGTGCCCCAGGGCGGGGCCGTCGACCTTCACGAAGATCAGGCCGAGCCGGCTGGCCACGTACTCCATGAGGGTGGTCTTGCCGTAGCCGGGCGGCGAGATGAGCAGCAGCATGCCCATCTGGTCGGTCCGCCTGGCGTCGCCGGCCGCGCCGATCTGCTTGGCCAGGTTGTCGCCGATGAGCGGGAGGTAGACCTCGTCGAGGAGCTGGTTGCGGACGAAGGCGCTCATCACCTTCGGCCGGTACTCCTCCAGGCGCAGACGTTCGCGCTCCGCGGCGACCAGGTCGTTGCGCCGCCGCTGATAGGCCCGGTAGGCGGGGACGCGGTGCTCACGGAAGCGCCGGGTCCGGCCGAGGAACTCGTCCAGGCGCAGGTCGAGCCTGCGCTCGACGATCCGCGGGTGCGTGCCGAGCAGGCCCTCGACCGTGGCGGTCAGGGCGGCGGAGGAGTCGTGCCGGGGCACCTCGCACAGCCGTACGGCCACCGCCTCCGGCAGCTCGGCCGACGGCTCGAACGCCCCCAGCCACGCCTCGGCCAGCCGGTGGCGCTTGGGGAGGTCCTCCCCGAGCGCCCGCAGGTCGTCGTCGAGCTCCCCGCGCGAGGCCCCCAGCGCCCGGTCGAACCGCTCCAGCAGCGACCGCGCCCCCGCGCTCGTCACGAACCCGGACGGCCTGCCCGCCAGTTCCTCGAAGAGGTACTCCCCGGCGAGCCCGGAGACGTCCTCGTCGTCCTGCCCGGTCCCGTCGTCCTGCCCGGTCCCGTCGTGCCACCCGGCCGCATCCGCGGTCTCCGCGGTCTCCGCGGTGGCGGGCGCGCGGTCCGGCCGGCCGATCCCGGGGGCCGTGCCCGGCGCCTCGCCCTCCAGGCCGCGCATGAAGGCCGCGATCGCGGAGCCGAGGGCGGCGCGGGTCTCGGCCACCGCGCCGACCCGGCCGAACAGGGCCCGCGCCCGCGCGAGGGAGACCGCCCGGGTGGTCCACGTCCGGCGAGCGGCCTCGTCCACGCCGAAGGCCCAGAAGAGCTGGGCCGCGGCTCTCGCCGCCGGGGGATAGCGCAGCAGGCCCGCGCCCGCGTGCAGGCGGAGCAGGGCGTCGAGGATCGCGGCGGCGTCGTGGTCGTGGACGCCCCGCTCGTAGCCCTCGTCGTAACGGGCCTCCGCCACCTGGCGGACGATCCGCAGCAGCCCGCCCTCGACCACCGCCGCCTCGTGCAGCGCGTCGAGGGAGACGGCCGAATCGCCCGCGCGCAGCGTGCCGGCCTCGGCGCCGGCCAGGATCGAGGCGGCCAGGTGCTCGCCCCGGTAGACCTCGGCCGTCTCCGAGACCAGCAGCTGGTCCCAGAACGGCCGGGTCTCGGCGAACGTCTCGTCACGGACCGGCGAGCGGTAGTCGGTCCCGGTGACGGCGAACGCCATCCGCCCGCCGTGCGGCACCAGCGTGAGCTCGGCGGCCTGGGTGTTGACCGCGAACCGGTGCCGGCCCAGGCGGATCGTCTCGCCGCCGTCGGCGTACAGGTCGAGCCGGTCCAGCAGGGCGCGGCCCGCCTCCTGGCGGGCGGACTTGATCCGGCCTTCGAGCTCCCCGGCCCGGACCTGGTCGCCCAGCTCGCGCAGTTCCCCGGCCACGCCGTGCAGCTTGACGACCATCGGGTCGGAGCCGAAGTAGGTGTTGATCTCGTCGAGCGAGCCGAGCCCGGCCACCCGGCGGCGCACGCCGGCCAGGATCCGGTCCGCGGAGCCGGCCAGCCGGTCGGCCCTGCGGGCGCGCTCGTCCAGCAGGGCCTGCCGCCGGGAGGAGAACGCCTCGTAGACGTCCTCCCGCTTGGCGGCCAGCCGGGCCAGGAAGTCGTCGAACTCGGCGAAGCGCGACTCCAGGCCCTCCAGCTGGAGCATCAGCCGGCCGAGCTGCTCGTCGCAGCGCTCGGGGGTGCCGGACATCGCCAGCGCCCCGGTGATCGCCTGCCCCAGCAGCGCGAACTCGGCCGCGAACGCCGCCCGTCCCTCGCTCGCCAGCAGCTCGCCGCGCCGGGCCTCCAGCGTGGCGCGGGCGCGGTTGACCCCGCCGAGCACCTCGCCGATCCGTTCCAGGATCGCGGTCCGCACGGTCGCGTCGGCGATGTCGAGCGTGCCGACCACCTCGATCACGACCTCCAGGCCCTGGGCCTGGCCGGTCAGCCGGTCGTCGACCGGCCCGGCCTCGGCCACGGTGGTGATGGCCCCGGCGTCGGACACCAGCCGCTCGACCTCCGCGTGGTATCCGGCGAAGGCGTCCTCGCCCCGCAGGAAGCCGGCCGCGCGCTGTGCGGTGGCGCCGAGTTCGGCCTCAAGCTCGGCGGCCAGCCCGTCGATCCGGCCGATGTCCACGTGGCGAAGCTCGCGCAGGGTCACCAGACGCCCCTGGGCCCGCCGCAGCTCGGCGAGGTGGGTGATCCATCCCTGGGCGGAGCGGGGCGCCTGCGCGCGCGCCCGCCGTACCAGGGAGGCGATCTCGCCGGCGGCGGCCTCCAGCGCGGTCGCGGCCTGCTCGGTGAGCGACTGGACGTTCTCGAACTCCTCCAGCACCTGCCCGGCGGTCGCCCGCACGTCGGCGAGCGGTCCCCGCAGCCCGTGCTCGCCCAGCCAGTGGTAGTGGTCGAAGGCCCGGGCGCAGGCCGCGATCAGCGCCTCGAGGACCGGGACCGACGGCGCCATCTCCTCGACCATCCGCGCCACCGACAGGCAGTCGGAGATCCCGCGCACCAGCTCGGCGTTGCCGATCCGCTCCAGCGGCCCGGTGCCCACCGGCTGGGCGGCGGCGTAGAGGTCCGACATGTACGGCGTCTGCCAGACCTGCATCGGGTGGACCCGGGAGGGCTCGTCGGAGGTCGCCCGGAAGACGATCAGCGTGCCGTCGTCGAACAGGGAGTAGCCGTGGCAGGACAGGGGCGTGGACACCTGCTTGCGGATCACGTTGTACGGCAGCAGCAGCGACCGGCCCCCGGTGCGGGCGTGGAAGACGTAGAGCACGTCCTCGCCGTTGGCCGAGCGGATGACCCGTTCGAACTCCAGGCCGGAGACGTCGGTGTCGAAGGTCTTGCCGGCCCCGGTGGACAGGTGGTAGCCGCCGGGGAAGATGATGCCCTGGTCCTCGGGCAGGCGGCGGCAGGCCTGGCCGATGCCGTCGAGGCGGACCACGCCCTTGGTCCTGGTGTTGAAGACCAGGTGCCGCCACTCGGTCTCGTTGTAGGGCCGCACGCGCAGCAGGATCAGCGGGCCGACCCTGGCGTGCTGCACGTCGGCGTCGGCGAGGCTCTGCAGCGGCTCGGCGACCGGCTCGCGGTAGACGCCCTCGCCGGTCTCGGTGTTGTTCTCGATCTTGATGGTGAGGTCGCCGCCGACGGTCTCGACGAACACCTCGCCCTGGATCGAGATGTGCGGGTGGCGGCCGAGCACGTGGTCGTCGCGGGTGGCGGGGGTCCACTCGAAGTCGTGCGACGGCGGGAACGTGTGGTCGCGCTCGCCCCGGTCGTCGATGTAGGTGAGCGCGCCGTCCGCGCCGACCTGCCAGCGCAGCACGCGGGTGTCCTGCGGCCCCGTCTGGAAGACGGCCAGCATCTTGCCCTCGGTCCGGCGGAGCCGGAGCAGCCGGGTCTCCCGGTAGTAGCGGTAGAGCTCGGCGAAGTCCCGCTCGAACTGCGGGTGGCGGAACAGCGGCGCTGGGTCGAACCGGAACGCGTCGCCGTCCGGGCCGCCCTGGGCGCCCGTGGCGCCCCGCACGAAGGTGTGCATGGAGAAGACGTCCTCGACGGTCGTCTCGGGCTTCAGCCCCATGAACACGTTGTAGCCGAACAGGATGAGCCCCTGCCGCCTCCCGGGCCCGCCGTCCGCTCCTCCGGGCGGGCCCGCCACCCCGCCGAGCGCCACGATGTCGCGGGGGACGCAGTTGTTCTCGGTGCGGATCCGTTCGGTGCCGATCAGGCGGAGCTCGGCTCCGCCGAAGACCTCAAGGCGCCGGGTGTTGAGCGCGCCGGCCTGCCGGGCGAGTTCGGCCGCCTGCTCGGCGAGCCGGGCGCGGAGCACCTCGTAGGTGCCCGCGTCCAGCCCGGCGTGGCCGTCCGGCGTCTCGGTGACGACCTCTGTCATGGGCGGCGTCACTGCTCGCCGGAGTTGAGGGCGGCGACCGGCGTCTCGGCGACCGGGATGTCGGTGACGACCGGGACGCCGGCGACCGGGACGTCGGTGACGGTCCGGGCGTCGGCGCCGGGCCTCTGCGCGCCGCCCAGCAGTTCACGCAGCCTGTCGGCGTCGGCTCCGCCCGTGGCGGCCAGCTTCACCAGCAGCGCCGACAGGGACAGGTTCCGCACGTCGGCGCTGTCGAGCGAGCCGAGCATCCTGGTCAGGTCGGCGGGCAGGCTCTGCGAGCCGTCCAGGTACGGCCCGGCCAGCGCCTGGGCGACGTCGGAGTGCCGCACGAAGCCGTCCACGCTCTTGCCCATGGTGATCGAACCCATCAGCCGGTCGAGGAACACGCTGTCGCCGCCGACGATGTCGATGTTGGCCTTCGACAGGCCCGCCGACAGTACGGCGGCCTGCGCCTCGGCTACCTTGAGCTGGACGTTCACCCCGGCGAGGCGGATCTCCTTGTCCGCCTCCAGCCGCAGGCGGTACTCCTCGTGGGCGCGGGTCGCGTCGTCCAGCGCGGCCATCGCCGCCGCCTTCTGGGTCAGGCCCTCGGCCTCGGCCTTGAGCTTCTCGCCGACGGCCGAGGCGGTCGCGAGCGCCATGGCCTGCTCGCCCTCGGCCTCCGCCTTGAGCCTCTCCCGCACCCCCATGGCCGAGGCGAGCGCCTTGGCCTGGTCGCCCTCGGCGACCGCCAGCGCCTTCTCCCGCTCGACCGCGGCCTCGGCGCGGCCCACCTTCTCGATCGCCGCGGCGTCCCGCTCGCGGACCTGCACCTCGGCGAGGCCGGCCGCGGCCGTCTCCGCCTGGACGCCCTCGGCCAGCCGGATCTTGGCGCGTGCGTCGAGCTCGGCGGCCTGCTGCCGCGACTCGGCCAGCACCAGCGCCTCGCGTGCCCGGTGCCTGGACGCCGCCTCGGCCGCCTCGGCCGCCTTGATGTCCTTGACCAGGCTCTCCTGTGCCTCGGCCTCGGCCTGGATGATCACGGCCTGGCGGGTCCGCTCGGCCTCCTCGACCACCCGCAGCCGCTTGATGTTCTCCTCCTGCTCGGCGACCGTCTTCTCCACCGCGATCCGCTCCCGGATCACCTCGGCGATGGACCGCTTCTCGCCCTCGACCTCCTTGTCCTTGGAGATGCGGGACAGCTCGGTCTCACGCTCGCGGGAGATGACCTCCAGCATGCGGTCCTTCTCGATCCGCTCGGACTCGATGGCGATGACCCGCTCGCGGTTCTTCGCCGCCACGGCGATCTCGCGGGCCTGGTTCTCCTGCTGGATGCCGAGCTGCTCGTCGGTGCGCAGGCCGGCGGCCTGGGCCTTGAGCCGCTCCTCGGCCCGGACCTTGAGGATCTCCGCCTCCTCACGGGCACGCATGGTCTCGACCTCGCGCTTCTGCTTGATCTCCGCGTCGGCCTGGCGGCGCTCCAGTTCGAGGATGGCCTCCCGCGCGTCCACGTTCTGGCGGGTGATCTCCTTCTCCTCGCGCCGCTGGAACTCGTTGGTCCGCACGTGCTCGATCGCGGTCAGCTCGGTGATCTTCCTGATGCCCTGCGCGTCGAGGATGTTGTTCTTGTCGAGGGAGAGCAGCGAGGTCTGCTCCAGGTAGTCGATGGCGGCGTCCTCAAGGCTGTAGCCGTTCAGGTCGGTGCCGATGACCTGGATGATCTGGTCGCGGAACTGGTCGCGCTGGGTGTAGAGGTCCACGAAGTCGAGCTGCTTGCCGACGGTCTTGAGCGCCTCGGAGAACTTGGCGCTGAACAGCTCCTGCAGCGTCTCCTGGTCGCTGGCCCGGGCGGTGCCGATGGCCTGGGCGACCTTGACGACGTCCTCGGCGGTCTTGTTGACCCGGACGAAGAAGGTGATCCGGATGTCGGCCCTGATGTTGTCCCGGCAGATCAGGCCCTCGCGGCCGGTCCGCTCGATCTCGATGGTCTTCACCGAGATGTCCATGACCTCGGACCGGTGGAAGACGGGCAGCACGATCGCCCCGGTGAAGGTGACGTCCACCTTGTTGACCTTGGAGACGATCAGTGCCTTGCCCTGTTCGACCTTGTTGAAAAGGCGGCTGGCCGTGAACAGCAAACCGATGACGACGAGAAGGATGACGGCGAGGAGGATGCCGAATCCGGTGGAGATGACGTCCATGTGGTCCTTCGGCTAAAGAGGACGGTCGGGGTCGAGTTCGGCGTCGTAGGGCATCACCCAGAAGAACTCGCCCGCGGAGTCGTAGGCGAATATCAGGGCGGTGCTGCCGGCGTCGAAAGCGTCGTCGCCGGTCTGACGGACTTGAACGAGGGCGGAGGAGCCGTCCGCGGCGGTGACCTCGGCCTGGCCGAAGTCCCTGCCCACCCGGCCGGTGCGGACGACGCACGTACGGCCCACGAAGTCGGCGCGGGAGGGCGCGCGATCCCCGCGCGCGGCGCGGCGCAGCGGCAGCACGATCAGGCGGGTGCCGGCCCAGGCGCAGGCGAGCGCGGCGGCCAGCACGCCGGTCAGTGCGGGGACGCCGCTGAACAGCACGCCGCCGACCAGGCTGACGAACCAGGCGATGACGACCAGCAGCGACACGGTCACGGCGGCAGGCACCCCGCCCAGCCCCAGGCCGCCGAGGAACCCGGTGACCCCCGCCGTCTCCGTCCCGTCGGCGTCGCCGTCGAACCCGATCCCGCCGAACACGGCGAGCAGCCAGTAACCGACGATCACCACGAGCAGGAATGTGAAGAGAACGGTGGGAAAAGCTAATGCGGCATCGACGAAATGGCCCATCGGCGAGCGAGGTCCCCCTGTGACGTGTTTAGCGGCGCTCCCCCGAGCGCATGTGCCTGACTATATACACATAAAGATTGAGTAAAGAGGATAGTTCCCGAAATCTAAGGAATGTCGAGGAACTCGCCTGGGGCATGAGAAAGCCGAGGACGCGGAACTCCGCGTCCTCGGCTTGAGGGAGAGGTCAGGCGGGACGGGTGATCATGTAGGCCAGGCCGACGAGGATCACGACGGGGATGAGCCACACGATCGCCTCGATGGCGAATTCCTTGTACATGACATCCCTCCGGGGCGGTGATCGGCGAGGAGTTCAGGGAATCCGACGATAGCCGCTGTCCCCTGCCGCGACCAGGATCCGGCGCCCCGGCCCGCCGGAAGGCCGGGACCGTGATGGCGGAGCGCCGCCGGGAGGCTAGGAGGGGGAGGCCGAGCCGACCACCACGGGGGTGTCCGAGCCGGGTCCCTCGACCACGTCCGCGACCACGCAGGTGATGTTGTCCGGGCCGCCGGCGTCACAGGCGAGCTCGATGAGCCGCCGGGTCACCGCCTCAAGGTCGTCGATGTCGGCGAGCACGTGGCGGAGCCGGTCGGCCTCCACCACCCCGGACAGGCCGTCGGAGCAGAGCAGGTAGCGGTCGCCGACCTCGGCGTCGCGCAGGGAGAGGTCGGGGTCGACGGTGTCGCCGCCGTCCAGGACCTGGAGCAGGATCGACCTGTGCGGATGCCGGGCGGCCTCCTCGGCGGTGATCCGCCCGTCGTCCATCAGCGTCTGGACCAGGGTGTGGTCATAGGTGATCTGGTAGAGATCGCCGTTGCGGAGCAGGTAGGCGCGGGAGTCGCCGATGTGGGCGAGGGCGACCCGCGGCCCGTCCCAGAGCATCAGGGTCAGAGTGGTGCCCATGCCGGTGAGGCTCGGGTCCTGCTCGACCAGCTCGCGCAGGCGCTGGTTGGCCTTGCGGACCCCGGCCTCGGCCGCGGCGGTCAGGTCCTCCGGGACCTCGTGGTCCAGGGTGGAGACCGCGGCGATAGCCGCCGAGCTGGCCACCTCCCCACCCACGTGGCCGCCCATGCCGTCGGCGACGGCAAGTAGCCGGGCGCCGGCGTAGGCCGCGTCCTCGTTGCCCTGGCGGACCCGGCCGATATCGGAGCCTGCCGCATAGCGAAGCGTGATCATCTGCACACCACTGGAACGTCGAGTTGCACGAGCAGGTCGCTTTCGGGCAGTTGGGACGGGCATGGGGCGAACCGAGTTGTTCCACAATCCACTGAACACCATGGTGACGCAAGCGGCCTGGGGAAGTGTTGCCACATCTGTTGACGGCCGCGGCGGCGCGTAAGCTGTTTCGGCGGCCCGCACTGTGCGGGGCTCCCCACTTTACGCACGGCTAGGAGACCAGGAAATGACCGCGATCATCCAGGAGGCGGCCCGGCGTCGCACGTTCGCGGTGATCAGCCACCCCGACGCCGGTAAGTCGACCATGACTGAGGCGCTGGCGCTGCACGCCTCCGCGATCACCGAGGCCGGCGCGGTGCACGGCAAGGCCGGCCGCCGCGGTGTGACCTCCGACTGGATGGACATGGAGAAGGCCCGAGGCATCTCCATCACCTCCGCCGCTCTCCGGTTCGAATACCGGGGGCACATGTTCAACCTGGTCGACACCCCCGGCCACGCCGACTTCTCCGAGGACACCTACCGGGTGCTGGCCGCCGTCGACTGCGCGGTCATGCTACTCGACGCGGCCAAGGGCATGGAGCCGCAGACCCTGAAGTTGTTCGAGGTCTGCCGGCACCGCCGGATCCCGGTCATCACCTTCGTCAACAAGTGGGACCGTCCCGGCCGCGAGGCGCTGGAACTGCTGGACGAGATCCAGGAGAAGACCGGCCTGCGGCCCACCCCGATCACCTGGCCGATCGGCACCGGCGGTTTCTTCCACGGCGTGGTGGACCGCGTCGTCGACCAGGCGGTCCGCTACACCCGCACCCCCGGCGGGGCCACCAAGGCCATTGAGACCGAGCTCACACCCGAGCAGGCCCTCATCGAGATCGGGGAGGACTGGGAGCGGGCCAAGGACGAGGTCGACCTGCTCTCCGCCATCGGCTCCGACCACGACCAGAAGGCGTTCGAGGCGCACGAGTCCACGCCCGTGCTGTTCGGCGCCGCCCTGAACAACTTCGGCGTCGGCCGGCTGCTGGACGCCATGGTCGACATCGCCCCGGCCCCCGCGCCCCGTCCCGATGTCAAGGACGACCCGCGCCCGCTGGACCGGCCCTTCTCCGGCCTGGTCTTCAAGGTGCAGGCCAACATGGACCCGTCGCACCGCGACCGGATCGCCTTCGTCCGGGTCTGCTCGGGCCGGTTCGAGCGGGGCATGGTGCTGACCCATGCCGCGACCGGGCGTCCCTTCGCCACCAAGTACGCCCAGTCGGTCTTCGGCCAGGAGCGCGCCACGATCGACGAGGCCTTCCCCGGCGACGTGGTCGGCCTGGTGAACGCCACGGCCCTGCGCCCCGGCGACACCCTCTACGACGGCTCCGCGGTGGAGTTCCCCAGGATCCCGAGCTTCGCGCCCGAGCACTTCTGGACGGCCCGCTGCCGCGACTCCAGCCGGGCCAAGCAGTTCCGCAAGGGCATCGAGCAGATGGAGGCCGAGGGCGTCGTGCAGGTCCTCCGCTCCGATATCCGGGGCGACCAGTCGCCGGTGCTCGCGGCGGTCGGCCCGATGCAGTTCGACGTGGTCAAGCACCGGCTGGCCGGGGAGTTCAACACCGAGATCGCGATGGACCGGCTCGACTTCAGCCTGGCCAGGATCACCGACGCCGAGTCCGCGCCGGTCCTGGCCCGCCAGCGCGGCGTGGAGGTCTTCACCCGCGCGATCGACGGAGAGCTGCTGGCGCTGTTCACCGACGAGTGGCGGATGCGCGGCGTGCTGCGCGACCATCCCGGCCTGGTGCTCAAGGCCCTGCTCGCCGACACCCGCGGCTGACCCCCCGGTACGGCTCGCACCGGGGGCCCGGTGCGAGCCGTACATCGGTAAAGCCGTACATGATGGGATATGGCCCCATGAGCACGATTAAATGGGGAATTCTGGCAACCGGCGGGATCGCCGCCACGTTCACCGAGGACCTGAAGCTCCTGCCGGACGCCGAGGTGGTCGCGGTCGGGTCCAGGTCCGTCGAGTCCGCCCGGGCGTTCGCCGACCGGCACGGCATCCCCCACGCCCACGGGAGCTGGGCCGAGCTGGCCGCCGATCCCGATGTGGACATCGTCTACGTCGCCAACACGCAGAACGCCCACTACGACGCCGTGCTGACCTGCCTGGGCGCGGGCAAGGCCGTACTGTGCGAGAAGGCCTTCACGCTCAACCGGGCCCAGGCGGCCAAGCTGGTGGACGTCGCGCGGGAGCGGGGGCTGTTCCTCATGGAGGCCATGTGGATGCGCTGCGTCCCGGCCATCCGCAAGATCGTGGAGCTGGTCGAGGGAGGGGCGATCGGCCCGGTCCAGGCCGTCCACGCCGACTTCGGGATCTCCGTCTCCGTCGAGCCGGGCCACCGGCTCCGCGACCCCGAGCTGGGCGGCGGCGCCCTGCTCGACCTGGGCGTCTACCCGATCTCCTTCGCCCACCTCATGCTCGGCGGCCCCGCCAAGGTGCAGTCCTGGGCGCGGCTGACCCCCGAGGGCGTGGACGAGAACACCGGCATGCTGTTCGGCTACGACAGCGGCGCGGTCGCGCTGCTCTCCTGCGGCATCACCACCGACGGCCCGGTCACCGCGTCGGTCTCCGGCCCGCTCGGCCGGATCGAGCTGCCGCACCCGTTCTTCCGCCCCGGCGCCTTCGTCCTGCACCGCGACGGCGCCGAGCCGGAGACCTTCCACGTCCCCTACGAGGGGACCGGCATGCTGCACGAGGCGGTCGAGGCCATGCGCTGCCTGCGCGAGGGCCTGCTGGAGAGCCCGCTCGTGCCCTGGCAGGCCACCCTCGACGTGATGGGCGTCATGGACGAGGTCCGCAGGCAGGCGGGGGTCCGCTTCCCCGGCGAGTGACCCGCGTCCCCCAGCGGGCGGTCCACGGGGTCTTAGACGCGACGCCAGTCGTGGCCGTCCAGGAAGGCGCGCCCGCCGGTGGCGTACTCGGTGAAGGCGTCCTGGACCGTTTCGAGGTCGGGGACGTGCGTGCGGAACATCAGGTCCTGGACGCTGTCCTTGTACTCCAGCTCGTATCCCGTGATCTCGGGGGACGTCTGGATGAAGTGCTCTCCGAAGACGACCAGCGCCGTGAACGGGTTCTGCGGCGCCATGGTGGCCAGCGCGTCGGTGACCAGCCGCAGGTCGGGGTCGACCACGATCATCCCGTCGCCCGTGTGCATCTGCATGCCGGAGTAGACGCCCAGCGGCGCCAGGTTGTGCACCAGCCCGCGCTGCGGGTCGTAGCAGACCAGCCCGCACTCGCGGGCCAGGGCGAAGGCCTCGCCCGACACCTCGTCGGCCCTGTCCGGGTCCACGCTGACCACGGCGCAGGCCGGGGAGACCCGTTCGGCCTCGGCCAGCCGCGCGGCGAACGCCGCCACCCCGGGATGCGGCGCGGCGGCGTCGGGCTCTCCGCGGCGGAGCGCCTGGAAGACGGTCTCCGCGCGCTCCTTGGTGATCGGCTCGGGCTCGTGCCAGACGACCAGTTCTACGCTCACCGTCTCATCGTCCTACAGAAGGTTCCCCGGGCCGAACGGGCCCCTTCCGGCGTCGACGTCCTCGGGCGGCCGGGTGGCCGCCGCTGCCCGGGGACCGTCGTCCGGCGGTCACCCGAGGCTGCCCAAGGGGGACGGCGCCGCCTCGGGCCCCGGACGCGGCGGCGTTTACGCCGGGGGCCGGTCCGCGGCGCGGACCTGGGACAGCTCCGCCGTGCAGAACGCGCAGCGGCTGGCGTCGACCGGGATGTCGCTGAGACATTCCGGGCACTTCTTCTCGGTGGCCTTCCTGTCCCTGTCGAAGAAGGCGATGACCCGGGTCATCGGCATCACGACCAGCCAGTAGATGACCGCGGCGATGATCAGGAAGCTCAGCAGGTGGTTGATGAAGTCGCCGTACATGAACTTCGCGCCGTTGACCGTGAACACGTACTGCGAGAAGTCGGGCCCACCGCCCCCGGTGATCGCCGCGATCAACGGCGTGATCAGGTCCTTGACCAGCGCCTGCACCAGGCCGCTGAAGGTCGCTCCGACCACCACCGCCACGGCGAGCTCGACGAGGTTTCCCCTCATCAGGAACTTCTTGAATCCGCCCATTCCTCAGCGTCCTCCACTCGTGAGAACGCTCGGACTACCCCTGCGAACAGGGTCAAACGTCGAAGTCCCCGTTTTTCACGGCCATGACGAAGGTGGTCCACTCCTCGTGGGTGAACGACAGAACGGGCCCGGTACCACCGGCTTTGCCGTCCCGTACGCCGACCCAGCCGCCCTGCGACGCGATCTCGACGCAGGTGCCGTTGTTGCACCTGGACCGCCAGACCGCCCCATGGAACTGCGAGTCGCTGTCCATGCGTTTCCTCCCGAAAGATTGACAACTCTTCTGCGGAAGAGCGCCGCGCCGGGAGAATTATAGTCCATTTTCACGTCACCGGCCTGTGATCTTTTGCTGTGGTTGCCGGGAGACGAGTGCCTGATGGGTCATCGGAAATGAATCCGTGCCCGCCGGCGGCAAGAGAAAACGGTGCCGGCGGGATCCTCCGCCGGCACCGTCCCGTGGTCTCGTGTTCCTTTATGGGAAGACGGCTCCTACAGGTCGAACCTGCCGTCCTTGATGCTGTATATGAAAGACTGGAATTCTGCTACGGTGAATTCCAGGATCGGCCCACTCTGATCCTTGCTGTCACGCATGCCCACGTCTCCGTTGGGAAGCCTGGTGATTTCCACGCAGGAGCCGTTGTTGCACCGGCTTGATACCTGCCACTCCAGGGAAGGGAGTTCGGCGGGTTTGGAAGACGTCATCGTCTCTCCATGAAAATTCGTCGGGATTAGGGTGTTGTCTGATGACGGAATGTGCCGGTCAGGCAGCGAATCTGTCGTATGCCCTCGCGATGTGGACCGCTGATTCTTGTGGGCTCAGGGCCACTGCGCGAAGATGGTTGAGCGTTTCTCTGAAACGCTCAAGTTCTTTGGCCTTCTCCAGGTAGAAGCTACCCATGAGGGTGTCCAGGTATACCGTGTCGCCGATGGTGGGGTCGGAGAACTCCAATAAGACGAAAGCGCTGTCGAACCCCATGTGCGCGCCAACGGTGAAAGGGATCACCTGGATGGTCACATGGGGGAGCTCGGAGGTCTTCTCGATATGCTCCAGCTGCTTTCTCATGACGTCGACCCCGCCCACATGGCGATGCAGAACGGATTCGTCGAGCAGCACCCAGTATTTCGGTGGATTGGGCCCGTGCAGGCGTTCCTGGCGCCGCAGCCGGTAGGCGACCCGCTCTTCCAGCACGTCCGGGTCCATCCTCGGCAGGTATCCCTTGATGATCGCGCGGGCGTACTCCTCGGTCTGGAGGAGGCCCGGGACGGTCGTCGTCTCGTATTCGGAGATCGACGTGGCGTCGATCTCCAGGCCGAGGAACGGACGGAAGTCGACGTCTTCCGTCTCCTGCCACCACACCTGTTGTTTGGCCTCCCGCGCCAGGGACATCAGGGCGTCGATCTGCGTCTGCTCGGTCATCCCGTAGAAGAGGCACAGGTCGCGTACGTCCCGGGGGAGGGCGCCCCGCTGGGCGGTCTCGATCCTGCTGATCTTCGCCGGCGAGCATTCGAGCTGTTCGGCGGCTTCCTTGATGCTCTTCCCGGCCTGCTCGCGGAGCTCCCGCAGGCGGCTGGCGAGTTGCCGGCGGCGCAGCGTGGGGTTGGTACCGGCCATCGGCGCTCACCCCTTCCTCCCGGTGGTGCGGGCGGCTGCCGCCTCACGCTTGGAAGTCTTCCCAGGTCGTGGCGATGGTAACAGTCAAATGGCATTATCGTCCGGCAATCTCCGAAGGTAACCGCCAAGGGTATATTCATGTGGCAATTGCCAATGGCAGTCGTCGATGGCACAGACCCGGGTAAAAAGTGATTGAGGCCCCTGTCGGGGCGAACCTTCAAGGGGGCGATGGTCCTTGAAGTATGAAATCGACCTCCGCAACGATCACTGGATCGGCGCGGGCAGCCTACTGATCATTGGCCTGCGGGCGCTGGACACCGGGATCTTCGCCGAGCTGGACGCGTTCGCGTGGGTGCAGGGATGGGAGACCGACCGCGGCCGGCTGTTCCGGCACGCCTACCGCGATCCCCGGTTCGGCACCCTGCTGGAGTGCGGTCTGTGCCGCGGAGAGGACACGGCCGGCGGGCGGAAGCCGTGCTCGCTCTGTGACGGCACCGGTCGGATCGACCGGCTCAGGCCGGAGGTGCGGGAGGAACGGTAAGCCGGAGGCGCGGTGCCGGATGCTCACGGGGAGACGGGAGCGGGAGAGCGGGAGACGGGAGAGCGGGAGACGGGAGAGCGGGGGACAGGCGGCGGGAGGCGGCGGCGGTCATCCCCGCCGGCCACAGGGGCGGCCAGCCGCGCAGGTGAGCCGGCGCGGATCGGCGAGAGAGCCGGTACGGAGGGAAAGGTACGATCGGCCGAGTTCGCGAGCGAGGTGGCCGGATGGATTTTCGTGTGCTGGGACCGGTCGGTGTGGTCGCCGACGACGGGACGTCGCTGGACATCGGGCCCTACCAGCAGCGGATGGTCCTGGCCCTGTGCATGCTCGCCGCCCCGCGCCCGGTCGGGCTGAGCCGGGTGATCGACGCGCTCTGGGAGGACGGGCCGCCGCCCGGCGCGGTCAACACCGTCCAGGCCTACGTCTCCAAGCTCCGCCGCGTCTTCGAGCCCGGCAGGCGGCGGGGCGTGCCCCCCGCGGTCCTGGTCAGCAAGCTCGGCGGCTACGCCCTCGACATCTCCGGCAGCGCGCTCGACCTGGCCAGGGCCCGGGAGCACGCGGCCGAGGGCGGGCGCATGAGCGCCGCGGGCGAGTACGCGGCCGCGGGTGAGCGGCTCCGGCTGGCTCTGGGGGAATGGCGCGGGGAGCCGCTCACGGGCTTCGCGGGCGTCTCCTGGGCCGCGGAGGAGATCGCCCATCTGAGCGAGTTCCGGCTGACGCTGGAGGAGGACGCGGCCGAGGCCGACCTCGCCCTCGGCCGGGGATCCGCGCTGACCGGCGGGCTGGCCCAGCTCGTCGCCGCCCACCCGTTCAGGGAGCGGCTCCGCGTGCTCGGCGCCCACGCGCTCTACCAGGCCGGACGGCAGGCCGAGGCGCTGGCCGTGCTCGCCGAGGGGCGCAGGCTGCTGGTGGAGGACCTGGGGCTGGACCCGGACCCCCGATCCAGGGAGATGGAGCGGCGCATCCTCTCCCAGGATCCCGCCCTCACCCCCCGGGTCCGCGCGACGGTGCGGCAGAGCACGCGGCTGGTCGGCCGGGACGCCGAGGCCCAGGTGCTGGACCTGGCGGTCGCGGGGGAGGGGCACCGGGTGGTGCTGCTGGCCGGGGAGCCGGGGATCGGCAAGACCAGCCTGGCCGAGCAGGCCGCCGAGGCCGCCCGCGCCGGGGGCCGCCGGGTGGTGTGGGGCCGCTGCTGGGACGGCGCCGGCGCGCCGCCCTTCTGGCCGTGGACGCAGGCCGTGCAGGAACTGGCCGGAGAGGACGGTGGGCCGGCCCAGCCCGCCGCCACCGGGCAGTTCCAGCTCTACGAGGCGTTCGCCCGGCTGCTGAACGAGCACGGCCGGGTCCTGGTCGTCCTCGACGACCTCCAGTGGGCGGACGCGTCGTCGCTCCGGCTGCTGGAGTTCCTCGCCTCCACCCGGCTCTGCCCGGAGCTGACCGTGGTGGCGACCTACCGCGACACCGACGTCCAGGCCGGGGGGACGCTGGAACGCGCCCTCGGCGCGCTGGTACGGCTGCCGCACGTGCGGCGGCTCCTGCTGCGGGGTCTCGGCGAGGAGGAGGTCCGCGAATACCTCGGCCGGGCCGGCGCCGATCCGGACCGGGCGGCGGAGATGGGCAGGCTGACCGCGGGAAACCCGTTCTTCCTGGGGGAGGTCCTGCAGCTGGGGGAGACCCCGCAGGCCCTGTCCGACGTCGTGCGCGGCCGGATGGCCGACCTGCCGCCGGACACCGAGGAGGTGCTGACCGTCGCGGCCCTGCTCGGCCGGGACGCGGCGATCGACATCCTGCTCCGGGTGCTGGAGCTGCCCGAGGACCGGGTGCTCGACATCGTCGACGCCGCGGTCCGGGCCCGGCTGCTGGTCGAGGGCGACGGTCTGACCTGCCGTTTCGTCCATGACATCGTCCGCGACGTGCTGCGCGGGGCGCTGCCGCCGCTGCGCCGCCGGCGGCTGCACGCGCGGATCGCCGAGGTGCTGGAGGAGCGGAGCGGGACCCGCCTCACCGAGATCGCCCACCACTACCGCGAGGGCCTGCTGACCCCCCGGATGACGGGCAAGGCCATCGGTTACACCCGGCGCGCGGCGGCCCAGGCGATGGCGCAGTTCGCCCACGAGGACGCGGTGGAGAACCTGGAGCAGGCGATCGAGATGATCGACCGGCTCCCCAGGACCGACGACGCGCTCCGCTGCGACCTCCTGATCGACCTGGCCGAGGCCCAGGCGGCGGCGGGCATGAACATCGCGGCCCACGCCTCCCTGGAGGCCGCCGCGGAGATCGCCGAGGGGCTCGGCGACGTCAACCGGCTGGCCCGTGCGGCACTGGGTTTCTCCGACCCCATCTACCTGGGCATGTACGAGGAGATGACCGGCCTCGACCGGCTCGCCGAGCGCATCGACCGCGTCCTCGGCTCCGACCTGGCCGAGGACTCGCCGTGGCGGGCCCGGCTGCTCGCCGCCGCCGCGATGACCGGTTTCACGGTCCGGCCCGTCGAGCGCAGCGTGGCGATGGCGCACGAGGCGGTACGGCTGGCCCGCCGTACGGGCGACGACCGGACCTTGGCCGCCGCGCTGATCGCCCTGGAGATGCTGCTCAGGCACGACCATGACCGTGACGCCGCGCGGGCGGCCATCGACGAGATCGTGGAGATCGGCCGCCGCACCGGCGACCTGGTCATCGAGTGGAACGGCCGCGAGTGCGAGTACGTCGAGCTGGTCGCCCAGGGCCGGACGGACCGGGCGGCCGAGCTGCTGGCCTGGCTCGGGGAGACCGCGGAGCGGCTCCGGCTCCCCTCGATGGTCAGCCTGGCCGCCTGGCAGCGCGCGATCCACGCCTACCTGGGCGGGCGTTTCGCCGACGCCCTCGCCGCGGCCGAGGAGTCCGGCGCGGCCCACCCGGAGGGGACCCTGGGCCGGAGCGAGACCCACCTGCGCAACGGCATGCTGCGCTTCTTCGCCCTGAGGGCCCGGGGCACGGCCGGCGAGGCGCTCGCGCTGGCCGACGAGATGCTCGGCCGGCGCCCCGGCGAGTGGCCCTGGCGGGTCCTGCGCTGCCTGGCCCTGATCGACCTGGGCGGGACCGACGAGGCGCGCGCGGTCTTCGCCGGGCTCGCCCGCGACGTCTCCGCGCCCATCGGCCCGGACCTGGCCTACCGGTTCGTGGCGGACGCCCTCAGCGAGATCTGCGCGGCGCTCGGCGACGTGGCCGCCGGGCGGACCCTGTACGGCCGGCTCGCCCCGAGCGCGGGCCGGCTGCTGGGCTGGTCGGTGACCGACCTGTGCCTGGGACGGCTCGCGCTGCTGGACGGCGACCGGGAACGGGCCGAGACCCACCTGCGGGCCGCGGAGGCGTTCGTCCACCGCTCCGGGGCGGAGGTGTACGGACCCGCGCTCCGCGCACTGCTGAAGTCCCTCGCCGGGCACCCCGGTTAACTCGCCGGGCACCCCGGTTAAGGAGGGCGCCCGGCGGGCAGACCGGGGCCCATGAGTACGGACCCGGCTGGAGGGACATGGCCCTACTCCCGTGTCGCGCTGGCGTTGGACCCGTTGAGCGGCCACTGTCGTTGCGTGGGACCAAGTTCACCGGGCCAAACGTGCATAGCCAGGAGAACACGGGGCATATCTCCCCACCGCTGAAGGGCGGTGTACCGACTTCCCCGCGGCTGACGCCGAGGGGTGCCAACCCTCGCAGATTGGATACTCCCGTTTCATCGCCGACAGCCCCCGGGACGGATCCCGTTCGAGGTCCTACATCAGCTCCGCAGGCATCCGACTTCTCCGCCGGCCAGGCGGTGAAGGCCCGACGGCTTGGTTCTCGCCCTCGGGCCCCTCGACAGTACACACGCTCAAGAGAGGAGGGAGGGGCTTCCTCCCCACGCCTGAAGGCGAGGGCCTCCGCCCTGGACTCCCGATGACAGAGATATGGCCGGGTGACCCCTATCCCCTCGGGGCCACCTATGACGGCGCGGGGACCAACTTCGCGATCTTTACCGAGGCCGCGGAGCGTGTCGAGCTGTGCCTGTTCGACGACGACAACCGGGAGACCAGAGTCCCGTTCACCGAGTGTGAGGGATACGTCTGGCACGGCTACCTGCCGGGCATCGGCCCCGGGCAGCGGTACGGCTATCGCGTGCACGGCCCGTACGACCCGGCGAGCGGGCTCCGGTGCAACCCCGCCAAGCTCCTGCTCGACCCCTACGCCAAGGCGGTGGAGGGGGACGTGAACTGGGACGAGGCGGCCTACGGATACCGCTTCGGGCAGCCGGACAGCCGTAACGACGCCGACTCGGCCCCGTTCGTCCCCCGCTCCATCGTGATCAATCCGTTCTTCGGCTGGGGGCACGACCGCCCTCCCGCGACGCCGTACCACGACACGGTGATCTACGAGGCCCACGTCAAGGGCCTGACGATCAACCATCCGAAGATCCCCGAACGGATCCGCGGCACCTACGCGGCCATCGGCCACCCGGAGATCATCGATCACCTGACCGGGCTCGGCGTGACGGCGATCGAGCTCATGCCGGTGCACCAGTTCGTCACCGACCACGTCCTCAGCGAGCGGGGGCTGACGAACTACTGGGGCTACAACAGCATCGGGTTCTTCGCCCCGCACAACGCCTATTCGAGCACCGGCCAGCGCGGCGGGCAGGTGCTGGAGTTCAAGGCCATGGTCAAGGCGCTGCACGAGGCGAACATCGAGGTCATCCTCGACGTGGTCTACAACCACACCGCCGAGGGCAACCACCTGGGCCCCACGCTGAGCATGCGGGGCATCGACAACGCCAACTACTACCGGCTGGTCGAGAACGACAAGCGCTACTACATGGACACCACCGGGACCGGCAACAGCCTGTTCATGCGCTCCCCGCACGTGCTTCAGATGATCATGGACTCGCTCCGCTACTGGGTCATCGAGATGCACGTGGACGGCTTCCGCTTCGACCTGGCGGCGACGCTGGCGCGGGAGCTGCACGAGGTGGACCGGCTGAGCGCCTTCTTCGACCTGGTCCAGCAGGACCCGGTGCTGTCGCAGGTCAAGCTGATCGCCGAGCCGTGGGACGTCGGACCCGGCGGCTACCAGGTGGGCAACTTCCCCGCCCGGTGGACCGAGTGGAACGGCATGTACCGCGACACGATCCGCGACCTGTGGCGGGGCGAGCCGGCCTCGCTCCCGGAGTTCGCCTCCCGGCTGACCGGCTCCAGCGACCTCTACCAGGACGACAGCCGCCGCCCGGCCGCCTCGATCAACTTCGTCACCTGCCACGACGGCTTCACCCTCCAGGACCTCGTCTCCTACAACGGCAAGCACAACGAGGCCAACGGCGAGCACAACCGGGACGGCACCGACGACAACCGCTCCTGGAACTGCGGGGCGGAGGGGCCCGCCTCGCTCGAGATCGAGTCGCTGCGCGAGCAGCAGAAACGCAACTTCCTGACCACCCTGTTCCTGTCCCAGGGCGTGCCGATGATCTCCCACGGCGACGAGCTGGGACGCACCCAGCAGGGCAACAACAACGTCTACTGCCAGGACAACGAGCTGAGCTGGGTGGACTGGTCCGACGTCCGGGAGAACTGGCTGCTGCTGGAGTTCACCCGGCGGCTGGCCAAGCTCCGTGCCGACCACCCGGTCTTCCGGCGGCGCCGGTTCTTCTACGGCCGGCCGGTGCGGGGCTCGGAGGACAACCTCAGCGACATCGCCTGGTTCACCCCGCAGGGGGAGAAGATGACCGACGCGGACTGGAACGTGGGTTACGCCAAGTCGCTGGCCGTCTTCCTGAACGGCGACGCCATCACCGAGCCGGACCGCCGGGGACGGCAGATCACCGACGACTCGTTCCTGCTGCTGTTCAACGCCCACCACGACGTCATCAAATTCACGATTCCCAAGGACTACGGCGAGATGTGGCTGACGGAGATCGACACGGCGATGCCGATCACAGTGGACACCCGGATCTGCCGGGCCGGCGAGGACGTGCCGGTGGTCGGCAGATCGGTAAGGGTGCTGCGGCGTGTCTGAGCGATTCATGGATCCGATCTCGACCTACCGGATCCAGCTGACTCCCGACTTCGGATTCGCCGAGGTGGCCGGGCTCGCTCCCTACCTGAAGGACCTGGGGATCAGCCACGTCTACCTGTCGCCGATCCTGCAGGCGGTGCCGGAGTCGCGGCACGGCTACGACGTGACCGACCACTCGCGGATCCGCGCGGAGTTCGGCGGCGCCGAGGGCCTGCGGGCGCTGTCGGCGACGCTGGCCGAGCACGGGCTGGGGATCGTCGTGGACATCGTGCCCAACCACATGACGATCCCGGTGCCCGAGTCCGGCAACGCGCCGCTGTGGTCGGTGCTCAAGGAGGGGCAGGCGTCGCCGTACGCGGCGTGGTTCGACATCGACTGGACCGGCGGCAAGGTGAGCATGCCGGTGATCGGCGACGACACCGAGCCGGTGGTGGACGGCGACGTGCTGCGCTACCACGACCACGAGTTCCCCTTCCCCGACACCTGCTACCGGCTGGTCGACTGGCGCGAGGGGCCCGGCTACCGGCGCTTCTTCGACGTGTCCTCCCTGATCGGGCTGCGGGTGGAGGACCCGGAGGTGTTCGACGCCACCCACGAGGTGATCCTGAAGCTGGTCGAGGAGGGCGTCATCCAGGGCCTGCGGGTGGACCACCCCGACGGGCTGGCCGAGCCGCGCGGCTACCTGTCCCGGCTCCGCGAGGCCTCGGGCGTGTGGACCGTGGCGGAGAAGATCCTGGTCGGCTCCGAGCGGTTGCCCGCCGACTGGGACTGCGACGGCACCACCGGCTACGACGTGCTCAACCGGATCACCCGGCTGTTCGTGGACCCCGCCGGCGCCAGGCCGCTGCTGGAGCTGTTCGTCGCCCAGACCGGCATGCCGTCCGACTACGCCACGGTGGTGCGCCAGTCCAAGCGGGAGGTCCTCGACCTGTTCTTCGCCGCCGAGATCGACCGGCTGCACGCCGTCGTCGGCTCCGACCGCGAGACGCTGGTGGAGCTGCTCGCCGCGATGCCGGTCTACCGGGCCTACGTGGTGCCGGGAGAGCCGGTGCCCGAGATCTCGGCCTCGACCGTCGAGGCGGCCGGACGGGTCGCCGCGGCCCGGCTGCCCGAGGGCGCCCCGGTCGCGGAGGTCGTCGACAGGGTGCTGCGCGGTCCGGCCGAGGCCGTCACCCGGTTCCAGCAGACCTGCGGGCCGGTGATGGCCAAGGGGGTGGAGGACACCGCGCTCTACCGGTGGTATCCGCTGGCGTGCCTGAACGAGGTGGGCGGGGAGCCGGACCACTTCGAGGGGGCGCTGGGAGAGTTCCACACGTTCGCCCAGGAGATGTCGCCGACCACGATGACGACGCTGTCCACCCATGACACCAAGCGCTCCGAGGACGTCCGCGCCCGGCTGGCCGTGCTGTCGGAGCTGCCCGGGGAGTGGGCGGCGGCGGTGGGGGAGTGGTCCTCGAAGGTCTCCTTCGACCCGGCGCTTGACTACCTGGCCTGGCAGAACCTGATGGCCGCCTGGCCCATCGGCCCGGACAGGTTCTTCGACTACCTGTTCAAGGCGGCGCGCGAGGCCAAGACCTCGATCTCCTGGGCCGCCCCCGACCCCGCCTACGAGGCCGGCATCCGCGACTTCGTCAGCCGGGCGATCGAGGAGTGCGGCGCCTCGGTCGCGGAGTTCGCCGCCGGGATCGAGCCGTACGCCCGGTCCAACTCGCTGGGGCAGAAGCTCGTCCAGCTCATGCTGCCGGGTGTGCCCGACCTCTACTGGGGCAACGAGATCACCGACTTCTCCCTGGTGGACCCGGACAACCGCCGCCCGGTCGACTTCCCGCTCCGCCGCCGGATGCTCGCCGGGGAGGGCGGCTCCCCGTGGGACGAGGCCAAGCTGCTGGTCACCGTCCAGGCGCTGAACCTGCGGCGGCGGCTCGACCCGGCCGCGCCGTACGTCCCGCTGGAGGCGGGCGAGCACGTGATCGCCTTCGCCCGCGGGGAGCGGGCCGTGACGGTGGCCACCCGGCTGCCGGCCGGGCTGGCGCGGCGCGGCGGCTGGGGGAGCGAGACGATCACTCTGCCGCACGGCGCCTGGCGCGACCTGCTGACCGGCGCCGAGCACACCGGGCGGATCCCGCTGGCCCACCTGCTGTCGACCTACCCCGTCGCGCTTCTGGAAAGGGAGTAGCCCATGTTCGAGGTCTGGGCGCCGCAGGCGACGGCGGTCGATGTGGAGATCGGGGAGATCCGCTACCCGATGGCCGCCGGGACGGGCGGCTGGTGGTCGGCGGAGGTGCCGGGGGCCGGTCACGGGACCGACTACCGGTTCCGGGTGGACGGCGGCGAGCCGCTGCCGGACCCCCGGACCCGGTGGCAGCCCGAGGGGATCTTCGGGCCGAGCCGGGTCTACGACCACGACCGGTACGTCTGGGGCGACGGGCTGTGGCGCGGGCGCGACCTGCCGGGGTCGGTGATCTACGAGCTGCACGTCGGCACCTTCACCCCCGCCGGGACCTTCGAGGCGGCGATCGGGAAGCTTGAGCACCTCGCCGGGCTCGGTGTCGACTTCGTCGAGCTCATGCCGGTGCCGCCGGTGCCGGGGGAGCGCAACTGGGGCTACGACGGGGTGGACCTGTGGGCCGTCACCGAGAACTACGGCGGTCCCGACGGTCTCAAGCGCTTCGTGGACGCCTGCCACCGGCAGGGCATCGGCGTCATCCTCGACGTCGTCTACAACCATCTCGGCCCGTCCGGGAACTTCCTGGCCCCGTTCGGCCCGTACTTCCACTCCAGCGCCTCCTCCTTCTGGGGGCAGGCGGTCAACCTGGACGGCCCCGGCTCCGACGAGGTGCGCCGCTACTTCGTCGGCAACGCGCTGCAGTGGTTGCGCGACTACCACATCGACGGCCTGCGGCTGGACGCCGTGCACGCGCTGCACGACAAGCGGGCCGTGCACCTGCTGGAGGAGATGGCCGCGGAGGTGGAGGCGCTGTCGGCGGCCGTGAGCAGGCCGCTGACGCTCATCGCCGAGTCCGACCTCAACGACCCCCGGCTGGTGACCCCGCGCGAGGCCGGCGGGTACGGCCTGGCCGCGGTCTGGAACGACGACGTCCACCACGCCCTGCACGTGGCGGTGACCGGGGAGCGGCACGGCTACTACGACGACTTCGCCGGAGCGCTGCCCAAGGTCCTCGCCTCGGCCTACTACCACGACGGGACCTACTCGGCCTTCCGGGGACGCTCCCACGGCCGTCCGGCCCGCCACGTGCCCGGCTACCGGTTCGTCTGCGCCGCGCAGAACCACGACCAGATCGGCAACCGCGCCGAGGGCGACCGGATGGCGCCGGAGGCGCTGCGGCTGGCCGCCGGGCTGCTGCTCACCTCGCCGTTCACCCCCATGCTGTTCATGGGGGAGGAGTGGGGGGCGCGCACGCCGTTCCTGTTCTTCACCGACCACGTCGAGCCGCAGCTGCGCGAGGGCGAGGCGGACCGGCGGCGGCGGGAGTTCGTCGGCTTCGGCTACGACGACTGGGCGGAGAAGGCGCCGGACCCGGGGGAGGAGCTGACGTTCCTGCGCTCCAAGCTCGACTGGAGCGAGCTCGACGACGACGCCCACCGGGTCCATCTCGACTGGTACCGGGCCCTGATCGCGCTGCGCCGCGCGCATCCGGACCTGTCGGACCCGAGGCTCGACCGGGTCCGGGCCGAGCACGACGGCTCCTGGCTGGTGGTCCACCGGGGGGCGTTCCGGGTGGCCGTCAACTTCGGCGCCACGCCGGTCTCCCTCGACCTCACGGCCCCGGCCCAGGTCGTGCTCGCCTCCGACCCCGGCGTCCACCTGGACTCCGGCCTCACCCTCCCGGCCCGTTCCCTGGCGGTGCTCCGCCTCGCCGGGACCTGATCAGTCCCGGCTGCCCGGTCCGGAGCCGTGCTCGGCGTCGATCGCGCCGGGTTCGGCTCGGATCGCGGCCTCCTGCCTGGCGTCCAGCTGAACGGGGCGAGGCGAGGAAGGGGCGGCGGGTGCGGCGTCGGGCGGGCGGCCTAAACGGGGACGTGGTTGCGGAGGCGGAGTTCCTCCGGGTACGGCGAGAAGTACGTCTGGTCCCGGAGGTACTCTGCGGACTCGCCCCGCGCGTGGTGCCGGATCAGGGTGACCGGGACGCTGAGCGCCACCTGGCCGGCCTGGTAGGAGGCGATGACCTCGGCCAGATCGGCCCGCCGGGTCCGGTCCAGCGACTCGCTCACCATGCCCATGCAGTGCTGGAGCACGTTGACGTGGCGGCCGATGCCGGCCTTCCTGGCGAAGGCCCCGCCGAACACGTGGACGTAGTCGGCGGCCAGCTCCTCCCGGGCGCGCAGGCCCGCCCGGGCCACCACCCGGCCGGCCTCGCGGTAGAGGGCGGGGTCGTGGGCCAGCATCTGCATCTTGTGCCGGGAGTGGAAGGCGACCAGGTCGCGTGCGCGCCAGTCGCTCTCCATCAGCGCGCGCAGCCGGGCGTGCGCGAAGATCCGCTCCACGAAGGTCTCGCGGAGCAGCGCGTCGTTCAGCCGACCCTCGTCCTCCACCGGCAGCAGCGGGTGGGCGTCGAGGATCCGGGCCGCGAACACGCCCCTGCCCCTGCGGTCCACGGCCGCGTCGCCCGCGTGGACCGGGATGCCGTGGATCCCGCAACTGGGGCTCCTGGACTTGAAGACGTAGCCGTCCACGTCGAGTGTGCGGGCCCGCTCGGCGGCCAGGGACGTCATCTCGTCGGTGAGGTCCACCCCGGTCTTCCTGGTGACCAGCCGCGGCCCCTCCGGAGAGCGTTCGAGGCGGAGGGTCTCGCGCGGGGTGCCGAGGCCGATCTCCATCTCCGGGCAGACGCGCACCCAGTCGACGTAGGGATCCAGCTCCCCGTTGAGGAACCTGTCGCGGCTGTGGCCGCCGTTGAAGCGCACCAGCTCACCCATCAGGCAGCTCGACACGGCGACCCTGGGCCGGACGTGGCCGCCGGCCTGGCCGCTCATGCCGCGACCGGGGTGAGGATGTCCGACAGGCGGCGCAGGCCGCGGGCCGTACGGGCCTTGACGGTGCCCAGCGGCACGCTCAGCTTCTCGGCGATCTCCCGCTGGGTCAGCTCGCCGTAGTAGGCCAGCTCGATGGCCTGGCGCTGCGGGGCGGGGAGTTCCGCCAGCGCCCGCTGGACCTGGTCGCGCTCGGCCAGGCCGTCGCCGTGGGTCCGGCCGTCCGCGCCGGCCGGGTCGGCCACCACGTCCAGCGGCACCGTCTGCAGCGTGCGCACCCTCAGGTGGTCCACCGCCCGGTTGTGCGCGATACCGATCAGCCACGCCGGGAGGCTGCGAGCCGGGTCGAAGCGGTGCCGGGAACGCCACACCTCGGCGAACACGACCTGCTGCAGGTCTTCGATCTCCTGAGGCGGGACGAATCGCCGCAGGTAGGAGCGGATGAGAGACCCATGGGCGTGGAAACACTCGGCCAGCGCCGCATCGTCGCCTCCGGCGAGCCGGACGTTCAGGTTGTCTGCCATGATGGCTCCCCTTGCCGAGAAAACCTATTCAAAACTTATTCATACTCGCTCGGCCTCTCTGATCGCAACTATGGGTACGAGGCCCGGGCCGCCGGAGAGGGCGGGGCCGGGCGGTTCCGAGCCGCGGCCGATGTGCCTTTCAGGGCAAGGACGGGCGGGGGTGCGG
>NZ_NGFP01000329.1 GCF_002149035.1 Streptosporangium minutum | reverse complement strand
GTGCGGCTTCGCTGAGCACGCCGACGTCAACGCAGCTCGTAACATCGCCGCACGCGGTGTCACAAGCTGGGCAGTGAGTCACGCTGCCTGACGCGGACCAAACCGTCGAAGCCACCGACGGCGAGGAGCTGCAAGCTCAGTCCTTCAGGGCTGAGAAGCTGACAGGGATGGGGCCGGGCCGGGCAAGGCGAGGCAGAGGGCTTCCAGGGCGGCTGGGATCGCGTGCTCGGGTGGTGTGCCGTATCCGATGACCAGGCCGTCGCGTGGCGGCATCGTACTGTCGGGGTGCAGATAGGGGCCCAAGCCGTCCAGGGCGAGGCCGAGGCGGCGCGGAGGGCGGCTTGCTCGGTGCCCGGGGGGAGTTCGAGGACGGCGTGCAGCCCTGCGGCGATGCCGCTGACGGTGATGTGCGGGGCACGTTCGGCGAGCACGGCCGTGAGCAGGTCGCGGCGGCGCCGGTAGATTCCGCGCATCCGGCGCAGCTGGCGGTCGTAGGCGCCGCCGGCGACGAAGTCGGCGAGGGTGAGCTGGTCGGTGACGCCCGACCAGAGCTCGCGCGAGCCCTTGGCGGCCACGATGTCGTCCACCAGCCGGCCGGGTAGTGCCATCCAGCCAAGCCGGAGCGCGGGCGACAGGCTCTTGCTCGTCGATCCGAAGTAGACGACGCGGTCCGGATCGAGGCCCTGCACGGCGCCGACCGGTTCGCGGTCGTAGCGGAACTCGCCGTCGTAGTCGTCCTCGAGCAGCAGGCCGTCCGTGGCGCGGGCCCAGTCGATGACCGCGGCCCGGCGCTGCGGGTGCAGCGCTCCTCCGGTACTCAACCAGCGCCTGGCGCAACTCCAGCCGGCCACGGGGGTCGCCGACGCCGAAGGCCTCGTTGGGCGAGCGCGCGGTAGGGCGGAAGCCGCGCGGCACTTCGGCGACAAGGAACTCGCCCAGCTCATCGCCCTGATCTTCACGGTCAACACCTGGAACCGCATGAACGTGACCACGCGCAAGACCCCCGGCACCGAGTAGTCGCGTCTCCGCCCTCGTCGGCGGCCTGGGCGGTCGGCACCGCCTCACCGGTGGGCGTGCTGTGGATCGGCGGTGTGCCGGCCGTTCTGGTGCTGCCGATCGTCGGGAACACGCTGCGCCGCGAGACTCCCCCTTCCCATTGGGGATGAATCGGCCGGGAGGCTGTACATCAGCCTCCCGGCCGTTCCGCGGTCACGGCTCGGTGGCGCAGGGGCAGGCGTGCCACGTCGTCGTACGGGCACCGGTAGGTGACGTGGTGCTCGGTGTGGTGGGCTCACCCAGCCGGGGTGATCTAGCCGAGGGCCGATCGGCCGCCGACCAGGGGGAGCTCGACCGAGCTGTCACCGGGCTCGACCGAGACGCCGGTCCCGGCGGGCAGGCGAAGCGTGAAGTCGCGGTCGGTGGAGATGAGCACGACCCCGATCCGGTGACCGGCCTTGACGACGTAGTCGGTGGGCTGGAGGTCGAAGTCGAAGTCGTAGAAGCGGCCCTCGCGGAGCAGATCGGTCCGGGAGGCGGAGTGGCGGTTGCGGACGTCGATCCAGCCCCTGGTGATGATCTTGTAGGGGGCGGTCACCGTGACGTGCTCGGCCAGGCGGGCGCAGCCGGTGTCCCCCGGCACGCCCTGGCCGTAGCAGACCGGGGTGGGGCCGTAGCTGACGCCGCCGTAGGCGCGGGCGTCGGTGCCGTAGTCGACCAGCAGGGCCGTCAGATAGGGCGAGCGCCCGCCTCCGAACGCCGCCCTGACCGAGACGGCCGGGGTGCCGGAGAGCCGGGCGTCCTTCGCCAGCGCCGGCGACAGGTAGGCCAGCCGGTTGGGGTCGGTGGCCGTGATGTTCTCGGCCAGCTGCTCGGCCGTGCGGACGTTCTGGTCGGTGAAGGACTCCACGGCGTGGCCGCGGGAGCGCTCCCGGCTCAGGGTGCCGTTCTGGCCGCCCGTCCCGGCCGCCAGGCGCAGCCGTACGTCACGGGTGCCGGGCAGCGGCCACGAGGCGTGCTGGGCCCACTGGCCCGGCCCCGACTCCACGTCCGCCTGCGGCTCGTCCATGATGCCGTTGCGCAGGCCGTAGAGGTAGAAGTCGAACCAGTGATGGAGCTGGCGCAGCCACTCGGTGTTGCGCTGGGCGAAGGAGAAGGGGTTGAAGTGGGCGCCCTGATGGAGCCAGATCTTGCGCGGCACGCCCCGCCGGTCGAGCGCGTCCCACCACTGGACGGCCTGCTTGGTCTTGACGTTCCAGTCGTTGAGGCCGTGGACCACGAAGACGCTGGCGCGGACCTTGCCCACGTCGTTGAGGTAGTTGCGCCCGTCCCAGAAGGCGGAGTAGTCACCGGTGACCCGGTCCTGGTCGCGTTCGATCTCGTCCATCAGCGCGCCGCAGGCCTGCTCGGCGTTCTCCCTGGTGAGGACGTAGCGGGCCAGCACGTCGGCGTCCTCGCCCTGGTAGCCGCCGGCGGCGATCACGCCTCCGTTGGCCCGGTAGTAGTCGTACCAGGAGGAGATGGCCGCGATCGGCACGATCGTCTTGAGCCCCTTGACGCCGGTCGCGGCGACGGCGTAGGAGAGCGTGCCGTTGTAGGAGACGCCCGTCATGCCGACGTTGCCGGTCGACCAGTCGGCCCGGATCTCGTTCCCGGACGCGTCGAAGCCCCGGGCCCGGCCGTTGAGCCAGTCGATGGCGGCCTTGGGTCCGGCGGTCTCGTTGGCCAGGCCGGTCGTCGGGCAGCCGGTCGCGCGGCCGGAGCCGAGGTTCTCCACCAGCGCGACCGCGTAACCGCGCGGCACGAAGTAGTTGTCGTAGTAGCCGCGGAAGGGCGGCGCGGCCGCGCGGGAGGCGGCCATGTCCTCGTCGAGGCCGAACATCTCGTCGCGCAGGTCGTTGAACTTGTTGCGCCGGTACTCCATGCCCGCGGGGTCGGACCCGTCGAGGTCCACCACGTGGTTGGGCACGTCGTTGCCGCCCGCGTAGTAGGGGCTGGCCTCCATGATGACGGGGACCTTCAGCCCGGAGGCGGTCTCCTTGGGCCGCATGATGTCGACGGCGACCCGGTCCGGACGGCCGTCACGGTCGCTGTCGACCCCGGCGACCTCGACGAACACGGTCTCGGCCAGGGCGTCGGCGCGTGAGTAGACGGGCTGGGTCTCGTTGTTCACGATCGGGGCGGACGCGGATCGCGCGACCGCGGCGCTCTCCGTCGGGGCGGTCGCGGATCGCGCGGCCGCGGCGGGCAGGGCGCCGGAGGGGAGGGCGACCGCCAGGGCGATGAGGACTGTCTTCCATCTGTTCATCGAGGGGACTCCGAGAGGGTCGATGAAAATCTGACGACTCCGGTCAATGTCCTGCGAAGCAATCTTCACCTGCAAGATCCATGGTGTAAAGGATCGAGCGGTTATCCCGCGTTTCGCGCGAGTTCCAGGGCGTAGGAGGAGAACCACTCACCCGGCCGGGGCTCTCCCCGGTGGCAGTCGCCGTCGGACTCCCCCGGCCGTTTGATCCACAGGAAGGCGTCCACCCGGTCGTGCCCGGTCCGGGTCGTCGGCTCCGCGCCCAGCGCCCGCCCCCTGGGGTTGCACCAGGTGTCGGCGCCCTCGCGCAGCGGGCCGTTGCCGTTGCGCGAGGTGTCGATCACGTAGTGCGCCCCGCCGAGCCCGTCCGACAGGCGCCGGGCGGCGGCGACGCTCTCCTCGGTGGTGAAGAAGTTGCTGACGTTGAAGGCGAAGCCGTCGGCCTCGGTCACACCGGCCTGCCGCATCGGCTCGGCCCAGTCGCCGGCGTTCTTGATCCAGCCGGCGTTCCCGGCGTCCAGGTAGACCTTGGCGTTGGGCTGCTTCTTCAGCGTCCGCACCGCCTCGCGGAGCAGGCCGAGGCGTTCGGCCGCCCTGCCGCCCTGGGTGCAGCTGTCGAGGATGTGCGCCAGCGCGTCGGGTTCGACGATGACCCAGGCGGGGCGGTCGCCGAGAGCCTCGGCGAAGCGGCCGATCCACGAGCGGTACTCGTCGGCGCTCGCGGCGCCGCCCGCCGAGAACTGGCCGCAGTCGCGGTCGGGGATGTGGTAGGCCACCAGGACCGGCACCTGGCCGGCCTCCCGCGCCTTGGCGGTGATGTCGGAGACCCTGGCGTGCGGGTCCTGGTCACCGATCCAGATCGCGTTCGGCTGCTCGGCGATCCTGCGGATCAGCGCCGCGTCCTCGGTCTTCCCCTCCCCTTCCAGCCTGCGGAGCTCGGCGACGGCGGTGCCTTCGGGGTCGACGTAGAAGCGCGTCGCGCCGGAGCCGTCCGTGGTCGGGGGAGGACTCTCACCGCAGGCCGCCGCCACGAGGGCGAAGGCCAGCGCGGCGGCCGCGCTGCCGTACCTGTTCATCGATCTCCTCCGATGTGGACCCAGCGGGCCGGGGACGGGGTCCCCTTGGCGGTGACGCCGAACAGCATGTACCAGCCGGGCGGAGCCAGGGCGGGGTTGGTCGGGACCGTGACGACGATACCGGTGGGCACCCGGGTGAAATCGAGCTTGATGGAGCGCTGTTCCACGTCCGTGACATGGGTGACCGCGCTCGGCCGCATCAGCCGGACCTCCTGGATGCGCTCGGCGTCGGGGGTCTTGAACCCGGCCCGGGAGCCCATGCCGAGCATCCGCCGCCCATCGGTGATCACCGGCCGTTTCTCGCCGTTGTACAGGTAGGTCGGGGTGTAGATCTCGATCCGCTGGTCGAACGAGCCGGGGATCGTGCCCTCCTCGTCGGCGAAGAGCGGGTCGGAGCCCATGCTGAGCACCCGGCCGTCGGGCAGCAGCAGGCCCTCGGCGTGGTAGTTGCGGCCCACCGCGGGCGCCGCGGCCTCGTGGAAGCTGTTGCTCTTCGGGCGGTAGACCTCGGCCCGCAGGACGTCGCTGTCGCCCCGGCCGCGGTAGTCGCTGGAGCCGTTGAAGGAGAACACGGTGTCGTCGGGGAGCAGCACCGCCGACGGGTAGCGCACCGGGTCGGAGAGGTCCGGACCGCGGACGTAGCGGGGCGCGGGCTGCTTGAGGTCGACGATGGCGGTCCGGTCGGTGGCGTTGGGCAGGCCCGGCTGGCGCTCCCCGACCGGTCCGCCGCCCATCACCATGATCCGCTGGTCCTGCGCGGGGGGCAGCAGCACCGAGGCACCGGTCTCGTTGAGCTCCGGCTCGGGCAGCCCGGGGACCGGGGTGAAGGCCTCCATCTCGTCGGGCGCCACGCCGCCCACGCCGCCGGCCGACTTCACCAGACGGTCGGTGTCGTGGCGGTAGTCCCAGATGCCGGGGGGACGGAGCGCGAGCTGGCCCGGGCCGTATCCGGCGCTCATGCCGGAGAAGAACAGGGTGTCGTCGTCCAGCAGGAACAGCGCCGGGTAGCTGGGGAAGAACCGCTTGGGCCCCGGGATCCAGGTTCTGGTCTGCGGGTCGTAGAACTCGTTGTCCCTGGTGATCTGCCCCACGGTGTCCAGACCGGAGACCGTCATCACCTTGCCGTCGGGCAGGGCGGTCATCGTCGGATACCAGCGCCCCTCGGCCATGTCCTGGACCTTGATGTAGCGCTCGGCGATCGGATCGAACTCGTAGGCGTCCTTGATGCCCTGGAAGTCCTGCTTCTCCAGCGTCATGTCGGCGCCCATGGCGTACAGGTTCCGCTTCTCCCTGCCGGTCAGCCCCTGGATCTCGTACTTGACGTAGCCGCCGGGCGAGGTGAAGACGCCGGGGGCGCCCTCGATCACGGACTCGGCGAACACCTTGGTCTCGCTGGGCTTGATCCGGGCCTTGCCCGGCACGCCGCTCTCGATCTTCTCGGCGGGCGGCACCGTGATGTGCGCGGTGGTGCGGTAGAGCCTCCCGCTGGGGGCCGCGATCAGGGTGCCGGGGTGGAACTGCCGGCTGATGTGCGGGCTCTCGTTCTTCACCACCAGGGCCCCTCCGGCCCTCTTCACCTTGCTCTTGAGCACCTCGAAGCGGAGCGTGCCGCCGGCGATGAGGAGGTTGCCGTTCGGCAGCAGCACGTGGCCGGCGCAGAAGAAGTCGACGGGCGTGTCGATCATCTTGAACTCGCCCGCCTGCCCCGGCTTGGTGGGGTCCCAGAGCACGGTCTTGAAGGTGCCCTTGTCGAAGTTGGCGGCGTTGTTTCCGGAGCCGGCGACGATGAGCACCTTGCCGGTGCGCAGCAGCGCCGCGTGGATGGCGTTGACCTTGAACTCGTCGGGGACGTCCAGGAAGCTCCAGTGGCCGTGGCGCGCCTTGTAGTCGTCCCGGTTGATCCGGTAGTCGTGCCACTGGCGGGAGGCGAAACCGGCGACGGCCGGCAGGTTGACCCCGACGATCGCGGCGATCACGGCGGCGGCGATCAGGTTCTTACGCAGACGGCTCAACGGTTACCTCGGCTGGTCCACGCCCAGGTCGCCAGAGGCCCCAGGCAGATCACGAGGGCGAGAAACACCCACAGGGTCATGACCAGGTGCACGTGCCCGGTCCAGAAGACGGTGAGCAGCAGCCCGCCACCGAAGATCACGGCCCACCACAGATGGATACGGAAAGTCGCGATCTGGTCGGGACTGGCCGAATCGCCCTTGGGGGTGACGACGAACTTGCTCGGCCGCCGCAGCGCGGCCCCGATCAGCGAGGCCACGTAGATGGGCGCCGACAGCGCCGACATGACCATCCCCGCGACCCCGGAGGAGCCCTCCGGCTCGTGCGGGCTGACGTTGTGCCGGCGGTTCCAGGTGTAGAGCATGACCTGCAGCAGCGCGGCGTCGCCGTACAGCATCAGCCACACGTCCATGGGCACGGTCACGCCCGAGCCGCCCACCGCCATGAAGAGGGTGGCGCTCAGCCCGGCCAGCAGCCAGTTGAGCGCGGACATCGGGTAGAACGTCACCATCAGGCTGTAGTTGAACAGCCGTCCGGGCGACAGCCGGAACGCCGCCCGCCAGAACTGGGTGAGCAGCGTCTCATAGGTGCCCCTGCTCCAGCGGAGCTGCTGGGTGAAGAAGTCGGTCCACGACGACGGCCCCTCGCCCACGGCGAGCACGTCCGGGGTGTAGACCGACATCCAGCGCTCCCCGGTCTCCGGGTCGCGGGAGCGGTGGAACTCGATGCCGGTGGCCATGTCCTCGGTGATCGAGTCGTACAGGCCGCCGATCTGCTTGAGCGCCCGGATCCGCACCGCGTTGTTGGTGCCGACGAACATCGGCGCCCCGTACAGGTTGCCGGCGCGCTGGATCAGGGAGTGGAAGAGGAACTGCTGGCTCTCGGCGGCCTTGGTGACCCCGGCGGTGTAGTTGCCGTAGACCTGGGGGCCGACCACGAAGGCCACCCGCGGGTCGCGGAAGTATCCGAGCATGCGCTCGCAGAACTCCGGCAGCGGCACGTGGTCGGTGTCGACCGAGACGAAGAAGTCGTAGTCGTCGCCGTGGGCGTCCAGCCAGCTGTTGTAGTTGCCGTGCTTGGTCTTCGCCCGGAAGGAGCCCTTGGCCTGGTTCCACTCGGGCACGCCCTTGCGGCTGAAGTGGCGGGCGCCCAGCCAGTCGCAGAGCTCGCGGATCTCGGGGTCGTCGCCCTCGTCCAGCAGCCACACGTCGAGCACGCCGTCATGGCGGATCTGCAGGGCGGCGGACAGCGTCTCCCGGACCATCTCCAGCGGCTCCTTGCCGGGCACGCAGGTGGTGATGAAGGCCACCCTGCTGCCCGGCTCGGGCGGAACCGGGAGCGGATCCCTGGCCGCCAGCATGGCGTGCACGTTGGAGACCACGCTGACCAGGCGGAATATCTCGATCAGGGCGATCGCCACGAGCATGACCTTGTCGGCGACCGGGATGTACCACGGGAGCATGCCGTAGGGGTCGACGCGCACCGTCCAGTGGCTGGGCAGCAGCAGCCAGGCCATCATGGTGAACTCCACGACGAGCGCGGCGACCATCAGCAGCACCGCCCGCACCCGGTGCGGCTCGCCGGCGAGCATGGAGCGGTACTGGACGCGGTACGGCCGTCCGGGCTCCGGTTCGGTCAGGGGGCCGGCGAGCTGGCTGAACCGCTCGTAGTCGTAGAGGATGATCTTCGCTCTGTCGGCCGGGGAACTCATTGGTTCGGCGACCTCACAACACGCACGACGAAGACCGGCACTGTCCCCCCAGATGGATCGCACCGGCCGCCCGCGTGAAGACGCGATCACGCCCGGCCCGTAGATCGATAAACCGTCAAACATCATATTGGGCGGTAAGGCGGATCTCACCCGGTTCGACGGGTGTGGGACGGCTTAAACCTCCTTGGACCATGAAAAATCATGCGACTCGCCGCGGCCCGGCCGAGGGGTCCCGGCGGCGGAAAACCCGTGTCGGGGACCGGCGCCGGGCTGGCAGGCTTGACGGATGGAAGCACGGTACGTCCCCGATCATCTGGTGCTGTCGGTCGTGGTCGGCTCCCGCGCCTACGGGCTGGAGACCGAGGACTCCGACGTGGACCGGCGCGGGGTCTTCGTGGCGCCGACCCCGCTGTTCTGGCGGCTGACCAAGCCGCCCACGCACGTCGAGGGGCCGCTGCCCGAGCAGTTCTCCTGGGAGGTCGAGCGCTTCTGCGGCCTCGCCCTGGAGGCCAACCCGACGGTCCTGGAGTGCCTGTGGTCGCCGATCGTCGAGCAGGTCACCCCCGCGGGCGAGGACCTGCTCGCGGTCCGGCGCGCCTTTCTGTCCAGACGCGCCCACCGCACCTTCACCGGATACGCCGACGCCCAGTTCCGCCGCCTGGACCCCGAACGCCCCCGGTGGAAGCAGGCGATGCACATGATCCGGCTGCTGATCAGCGGCCTGCACCTGGCCCGCCACGGCGAACCGCTGGTCCGCATGGACGACCACCGCGACCGGCTGCTCGCCGTACGGCGGGGCGAGGTCTCCTGGGCCGAGGTCCAGCGGTGGCGCGCGGAGCTGACGGCGGCCTTCCAGGGCGCCGGCGCGCTTCCCGGCGAGCCGGACCGGCGGCGCGTCGAGGAGTACCAGGAGTACC